>CAZNDQ010000004.1:0-27293 GCA_964571825.1 uncultured Planctomycetales bacterium
TGGCCGGTCGGACTGAGTTGCAGGATGCCCACCCTGAATCGGAGTTTCCGGACAAATCGCCGGGTTGTGAGTCACGTCGGTCGAGCGGCCGGTGTCCTGTCTTTGTGCGCATTTCTGTCCGGCTGTGAGCCGTGGTGGGTGGAGCAGGCGGACCGCGAAGTGTATACGGTGATCGACCAGCGTCAGCGGGAGGCGCTGGGTTTGACGGCCGACGCGCGAATCCAGACACCCGAGTTGCCGGTTGCCGCCCGCCGCGAGAACTACTCCTTTGTTCCAAGTCCGTTGGACCCGGCGGTGCCGGCCGGTTTTGCCGGGAGCCCGGCCGCGAGCCAGCCGGCCGATGTCCCCGCCGCCGCCGGTGACGCCGCGTCCATGCCCGTCGACGTGGCGGCATTCTGGGCGGCGCAGGAGTCGCCGGCTGCGCGACGGATGACGTTCGACGAGATCATGGTGTATGCGTTTGCGAATGCGCGGGACATCCAGACGGAAAAAGAGCGACTTTATCGGGCGGCGCTGGCGCTGACGCTGGAGCGGTTTCTGTGGACGCCGCAACTGGTGGCGGAGATTCGCTCGCAGTGGGTGAACTACGGGCAGGCACAGGATTTTGACAACGCGATGGACGCGATCGCGGAGCTGGCGGCGACGCAGCGGCTGCCGCTGGGCGGGCAAGTGACGGCGCAGGTGCTGTCGACGTGGATCCGCGACCTGGGCCAGAGCATCACGGCGGAGGAGAGCGGTCAGGCGATCCTCAGCGCGGACATCCCGCTGCTGCGCGGGGCGGGGCGCGTGGCATACGAGAGCCGCTACCAGGCGGAGCGCGACCTGATCTATGCGGTGCGCGACTACGAGCGATTCCGGCGCGCGTTTTTTGTTGACGTGGCGTCGGATTATCTCGACCTGCTGGTCAGCCGGCAGGCGATCGTCAACGCCGAATTCGCGGTGAAGAGCTTTGAGGATGACGCCGTGCGGGCGCGGGCCCTCGGCGATGCGGGTCGGATCGACGCGTTGGATGTGCAGCGCGCCGATCAGGAGCTGCTGGTCTCGCGGCAGACGCTCGTCAACTCGATCACCAACTATCAGACGCTGCTCGACGCCTTCAAGGTGCGGATCGGCATGCCGGTGCCGGAGTTGCTGGTGCTGATCGAAGAGGAGTTGAAGATCGGCGAGCCGGCGGTGACGGAGGAGCAAGCGATTGCCACGGCGCTGCGGTCGCGGCTGGACCTGATCAACACGCGCGACCAGATCGGGGATGCGGAGCGCGGGGTTCGGGTGGCGTCGAATCAACTTCTGCCGGACTGGAACGTGGGCGGGACGGTGCGCTGGGACACGGAACCGCTGGAAACGAACATCGGCGCGTACGAGGACGAGATTTCGGAGTGGCGCGTGCAGTCGACGCTGAGTCTGCCGGTCAATCGCCAGTTCGAGCGGAATCAGTTTCGTTCTTCGCTGATTGACTTGCAGGCGGCGCGGCGCGGCTATGATCTGCAGTCGGACCAGGTACGGCAGCAGGTGCGCGAGGCGGTTCGGCGGATCGAGCAGGCGCTGGTGTCGATCCGCATTCAGGAGGTGAATATCAAGCTGGCGGAGGACCGGCGCGAAGCGGCGGCGGTGAAGTTCGAGCTGGGGCGGGTCGGCAACCGCGACAAGGTTGAGGCCGAGAATGCGCTGCTCGACGCCCGCAACACGTATGCTCGGGCGCTGGGTCAGTATCAGCAGGCGATCCTGGCGTTCCGGCGGGATACGGACACACTGCGGCTCGATCACGACGGGAAAATGATCGAAATCACGGGCGGATAAGTGTAGAATCAATGGTTGCAGCGGGGACGGACTGATGAGCACGACACCGACAGAAGTAGCCCTCGGCGCGCCGGACATCCGGGAGCCGAAGGTGGTGGCGCCCCCGGCGGTGGCGGCGCCCAGACCGCGCCCGGCGTCGGCTCGGGCGGCGCGTCCGCGTCCGCGCTCGCGGCTTGCGGCGGCGATCGGGGCAATCGTGCTGACTGTGGTTGGTGTCTGGTGGTTCTGGGGTCGCGCGCGCGCAGTCCAGACGCAGGGGGGAACGACGTACAAGGTCGTAGCGAGGTCGTTCCCGATCGTGCTCGAGGAAAAGGGCGAACTGAAGGCGAAGAAGTCGGTCGACATCAAGAACGAGATCGAGGGGCGGACGCGGATTATCTCGCTCATCCCGGAGGGTACGCTGGTCAAGCAGGGCGACACGCTGATTGAACTCGCCAGCGACGAGCTGCAGGAGAAGCTACGGCAGGAGCGGTTGAAGGAGACGACGGCGATCGCCGAGGTGGAGGCGGCGCAGAAGGAATATGACATCCAACTGGATGAGAACGCGAGCAACATCCGCAAGGCCGAACTGACGGTGACGATCGCGTCGCTGAACCTTGACAAGTATCGCAATGGCGACTGGGTCAAGCAGTTGCAGGACGCGGATCTGGATCTGCGGCGGGCGGAGGAGACGCTGCGACGGGCGAAGGACAAGCTGGAGGACTCGCGCAAGCTGGCGGAGAAGAAGTACATCACGCGGCTGGAGCTGGAGAACGACGAGTTCGCAGCGTATGAGGCGGAGATCAACCTCGAGAAGGCCAGGCTGAGCAAGGAAATTCTGCTCAAGTACACCAACCCGGTGGACATGCAGCAGAAGGAGTCGGACCTGCGCGAGGCGGAGAAGGAACTGGAGCGGGTGCGCAAGGCGGCGGAAGCGAACGCCTCGAAGAAGAAGGCCGCGCTGGAAAGCAAGACGACGAGCCTGGCGTTTCTGCAGGAGCAGATCCGCAAATACGAGACGCAGTTGTCGAAGGCGGTGATCAAGGCGCCGAGCGACGGCTTCGTCGTCTATTACACCGAGTACGGTCGGTGGGGCAATGACACGCAGATCCGCGAGGGCGCGGAGGTGTATGAGCGGCAGACGATTCTGACGATCCCCGATCCGGCGGTGATGACAGTGGCGCTGCACATCCACGAGGCGAAGATGGATCGGCTGGCGCTGGGGCAGACGGCGGAGGTCGAAGTCGAGGGGTTCCCCGGCCGCGTGTTCGGGGGCAAAGTGTCGAAGATCGCGATGCTGGCCGACTCGCGGAACCGCTGGCTGAACCCGGACCTGAAGGAATACGAGACGGAGGTGACGCTGGACACCACCGATGCGGAACTCAAGCCGGGGGTAACGGCCAAGGCGCGAATCCTGGTGGATCGGCGCGACAACGTGCTGGCGGTGCCGGTGCAGTCGATCTTCAGCAAGGGCGGCAAGAGCTACGTCTTTGCTGAATCGGGCGGAACGGCCAAGCCGCTCGAAGTGCAGGTCGGGGCGAGCAGTACGGAATACGTCGAGATTCTCGGCGGGATCAAGGACGGGGCAACGATCCGGCTCGCGGTCACCGATGAGATGAAGCGGCTGCTGCCGGAGTCGATGGACGAGCCTGCGCCGGCGCCGGCAGAAGTGCAGGCGCCGATGCCGGTGGCGCGGGAGCGCGGCGGCGCGGGTCCGCCGGCCGGTGCACGAGAGCGAGGCGGTCGGCAGCGCGAGGGCGGTCGGCCGAACGGGTTAGCCGCGGGGGCGGGCGGAACGCCGACGGCCGCGGCCAAGCCCGGCGAGGCGGCACGCCCGGCTGAGGCACCCAAACCCAAGGCGGCGGCAGCGGAGCCCAAGGCGGGCGCGCCACCGGCCGGGGCGGGCGGCGCCGGGGGGGCAGCGCCCGCTAAACCCGTCGGCTCGGGGAACTAACAGGTTTCTGTTTCGGCTGGTGCAAAGGCGCGAGTCGAGTCGCGGCGGGTGGCACACCGGTACGATCATCCACGAAGGATCCTGGTTTGGCGATGCGCGGAACGACCGTCAGTCAGTCCGGCTCTCACGTCGTGCCGGCGGCGGGTGAGACCATTGCCCTCTTGCGCGACCTGGTGAAGGTCTACTCGAAGGGCCACGTCGGGGTGGAAGTTCCGGCGCTGGTGGGGGTCGATCTGGAGATACGGCGCGGGGAGTATCTGGCGATCTGCGGTCAAAGCGGCTCGGGCAAGAGCACGCTGATGAACATTCTGGGGTGCCTCGACCGGCCGACGAGCGGGCAGTACATCCTCGGGGGGACCGACGTCTCGACGCTGGATGATGATGAACTCAGTGCGATTCGCGGGCAGCGACTGGGGTTTGTCTTTCAGAACTTCAATCTGATTCAACAGCTCACGGTGCTGGAAAACCTCGAGGTGCCGCTGTTCTATCAGGGCGTGTCGCGGCATGAGCGGCAGGAGCGGGCGCAGGCCATCGCCGAACTGGTCGGGCTGGAGAACCGCGTCGGACACCGGCCGAGCGAACTCTCGGGCGGGCAGCAGCAGCGGGTGGCGATCGCGCGGGCGTTGATCCACGAGCCGCTGATCCTGCTGGCGGATGAGCCGACGGGCAACCTCGACAGCCAGACGGGCGAAGTGATCCTCGAGATGTTCGACAAGCTGCATGCGGCGGGCAAAACGATCGTCATGGTGACGCACGAGCCGGACGTGGCGGCGCGGACGAGGCGGGTGGTGACGCTGCGCGACGGCCGCATACTCTCCGACGTTCCCAACAACTGATACGTGGGCCTGGCCATGCGGGTGCGGGGCGGCGAGGGGCGTCGTGCCACGGCGCGGTGCGGCGCGCGAGGTCAGTCGCTGTCGGGGAAGCAGCTCAGCAGCTCACGGACGCGCACGATGAGTTGGTGCGTGCCGGGGTCGTCGGGCGCAGCCGGGTCGCAGGTGAAGAGGTCGTAATGACGGCCGGTGCCCTCGCGGATGCGGGAAAAGAGCGTGCGCAGCATTCCCAGGAGCTGTTCGACGACGGCCGGGTCACCGCCGCCGGAGGTATTGATGACGACGATGTCGCTGTCGACGATCGGGTGATAAAGCGGCTGAAGATGGATGCGTGTGGCGATCTCGGCGCCGAGCGGCGAGTTGAGGAAGCGTCGCATCTGCGCGCCGGACACTTCGACGTGTCTCTCGACGTGGCCCGGCGTTTTTTCCTGCTGCGTGACGCGAACGCCCTCGGACTCGTCAAGCAACTCCTGGCCGAACAGCCCGAAGATTTCCGAGGCGAAGGCGGCGGTGTCGTCGAGCACGTCGCGCAGGGCGAGGGCGGCCTGATTCGACGTGCGGAACACGTCGCGGATCTCGCGCGGCGTGCGGAGGATGAAGATGCGGTGCGTGTAGGTGAAGGCGTATCTCAGGGCGGGATCGGCGTCAGCTTCGAGGAGCATGGTGACGAGCTTTTCACCGCGGCGGATCTGGTGCACGGCCTGAGGAATCAACTCGAACGCCAGGTCCTGTGAGTAGGGAACGGTCCAGTGGCCGCGGAGGACGGGGTGGCGGGGTCCGACGGCCTCGGTGACGACCGGCCCGATGCAGTTGGCGTTGCGGACAAGGCGGATGAGGTGCGGCGGGTCGCCGCTGAGGGCACTCGCCGCCAGTGCGTGAGCGAGCGTGGTCTTGCCCGACTGAGCGGGTCCGCTGATCAGAATCGTCGTAATGGGCATGGGTCCCGCCCCGAAACGGCGACCGCAAACTCGGGCGCCGACCCTTGGTATCTCAAAGTCTATGTTCCCCGGTCCTCAGGACAAGCATGGGATGCGGGAACTGGCCACGGGTGCTGAAGAAGTGTGTTGAGACCAGAGCATGAATTCAGGCTGGGTACAATAATCGTTCCTAAAATGAGGCATTTCGATTGATGCGCCGGGTTATTTGACCACGCGAGAATAAATGCGGGGGCGGGTCGTCTTCAATAGGGGCAGAGCGGCCGATGGTGGGGCGAGGCGGCCCGGGCTGTTCAATGGAGGCAGAGCGATGATTCGTGCAAATATTGTCGGGAAGTGGCTATTGGCAGGCGGGTTGGTGCTGGGGCTGGGCCCGGTCGTGCGCGCTGACCATGATGAGCGACGACGGCCGAAGGTGGACGTGGACCTCGATACGCTGAAGGCGGAGATCGAGCGCGTGGAGGGGGGTTGGGAACTGGAGATCGAGTACGAGGTGGAGATCGAGGACGCACGCCCCGGTCAGCAGTTCGAGCTGGTGCTGGAGTTGAGGCAGCGCGATCGGCCGGTGCTGGACGAGCGGGGTGGGCCGTTCACGATTGTTGTCGCGCTCGATTGCCCGTCGGACCTGGATGACGACAAGGTCGTTTTCGCGGAGGAGTTTGTCGAGTTGCTGCACCCGGACATGGTGCGGCGCCCGGACAAGCTGCGGCTATATGGGACGGTGTACTTCAAGGGCGATGATTGGCCGCTGGACGAGAAGAACACGTCGGTAAAGCTGCGCGACTGAGGAAGCACGTGGGGCGCGAAGGTCCGAGTAGTCCCGGCAGGACGGTGGGCGCGAGCACAGCACCGGGCAAAAACGGCAGTGGGCAAGGCGTAACTTGTGCGGTGGTCAGCAGTGGACGATGATGCTCAGCGTCTGTTCCCCAGGGAGGTTGACATGGCGACGACGCTGAAGCTGAGCGAGCCGTACGTGGCGCGGGCGGTGCGGTGCCTGGAGATCTGGCCGGCGGGCGAATGGCGGATGAAGGTCTATGGCATCGCGCATCGCGGCGACCAGCCGAGCCAGGGCCTGATCGCCGCAGGAAAGAAGGTGGCGCAGCGGCTGCTGCGCGACATGGCGGCGCGACACGAACACTACGGCGTCGGCATCCTGGGCGTGCACCAGGGGCGCGGTGAGGACGTTGTCTTCGTCGACTGGTGGGCCGACGAGAACGAACTGCATCATCACGTCTTCACGGCGCCGAGCATGCAGCCGGACCGGCTGCAATATGCGCTTCCCGATCGCCCGATCATCTGCGTCTGGGACCTCGCGGTGCTGGCGTTCGAGCGTCAGGCGTGGCTGGACACGGTGCTGGCCAACCCGTCGGGGCCGGACTTCGAGGCGTATCTGGCGACGAAGCTGGAAGGGCGGCTGTAGGCGCAAAGAGGAAGGAGAACCGCCCGGGGCGATTCTCCTTCGGTGTTCGTCGGCGGCCTGACCGCGGGCCTCGCGGAGGAGGTTAATCCTCCTTCGTGTTGACGGCCTTGTTTTTCGCCTCCATCGCGGCCGCCTCGGCCTTCTCCTCTTCAATCAAGCTGGTGATCTCCGCCGGAACGGCGAACTTCTCGGCCGGCAGATCGACATTGTGCTGCACGCTCTCAAGGACGAGCTTCTGCGTCTGTCCCATCATCGACTGGGTCAGTGCGTGCGGCACCTGGACGCCGTCCACCGCGCGGTAGTCGCCGATCACCGATTTCACCGGGATCTGGCCCATCGGGTGGGAGTAGATCTGTTCGCTGCCGATGACCAGGTGCGACTTCTGGTCCATGTATGCCGTCTGGGCGTTTCCCTCCTTCGGCGTCATGACGATCGTGTAACACGGCGTTCCTTCAAACTCGGTCACGCCGGTGCACTCGACCGACTTGTAGAGCGTCTTCCACTGCAGGACGCCATTGAAGACGGCCTCGTGCATCGTCGCCGCCCGCTCAGCCCCCTCCTTGATGCGCGGGCCCTGCATGGCGCTGATCTCCCAGGCGATCTCGCCGTCGGTGCCGTCGCGGACGGGGCCGATGCCATCGAGTTCCATTTCCATCAGGCGTTTGTTGGGCGCCGCCTCGTACATCGTGAACGCGCCCTTGATCCCGGCGGCGGGCATTTCAAAGGTCCCCTTCGTGACGCGGTTGCGCAGCTTTTCCATCGCTTCGCGGCCGCCGGAGGCCTTGATGTGCAGCTCCATCAGTTCATCCACGGGCGGCACCTTGACGGCCTCGGCGGGGACTTTGCCGCCAGCGGGCTCTTCGCCGACGACCGGCAGGGTGGCGACGAACAGCGCCGCGACCAGCGCACCGACGGCGGCGTACAGCGTGCCGGCCGGGTGCCCCGATCGGCAATCTCTCACGTGTGATCTCATGGCATGCTCCGTTCCAAAAAAAGACGACGTCACGACCTCATCCCACGATACCCGTTTTCTGCGGCCGGCGCGGGCATGCGGCACGGCGCCGGGGCCGTCCGCGGCGGCGACGGACGCTATTGTACGAGAATCCACGCCACGGCCGCGTCGAGCGCCGGGTCCTGTCCGTTGAGCAGCGCGGCGCGCGTCGGAATCACCTCCTCGTCCGGGGCGACGCCAACGCCTTCCAGCACCGCACCGGACTCGGAGACATAGTTGGCAAAGGCGTACTGAAAGCCGTCGCCGTTGGGCAGCCGCTCGATGATCGAGGGCAGGGCGGCGCCGGCCGAGCGCGCGCCGAAGATCCGCGCGCGGCCGAGGTCCTTCATGCCGCCGGCGAAGATCTCCGTTGTCGAGGCCGAGCACTCGTCGATGAGAATGGCGATCGGGCCCTTGTACGCGCCTGAGCGCGGGTTGACGACGAAGTCGAGGTCGGTTCCGCGCGTCATCATCGTACCCAGTTTGTGGTTCTTGCCCTGCACGAGCCAGCCGGCCATGCCCATCGCCATACCGCCGATGCCGCCGGGGTTGCCGCGCAGGTCGATGACGACGCCGCGCGTGTCGCGGAACGCCGTGATCGCCTTCCCGAACTCGGCCATGACACGGGCCAGGTCGAAGAAGGTGTTGAGGGCGAAGTAGCCGACGTTTCCGTCGAGCACGCGCCACTCCGTCCAGACGTACTGCGCCGGCATGTGGCCGAACTGCGAGCGGTGGCCGCGCGGCGCGGCCAGTTCGATATCACGCCGTTGCGGCTTGTCGTCGCCGTCGAGAAACGTGACCTGCACCGTCTCGCCCGGCTCTCCGGTCAGGCGCGACGCGACAGTACGCACCAGCCGCAGCCGCGCCGCCGGCTGGTCCGCCAGCGCCTCCGAGACGCGCTCGATGAGCGGGTCGATCTCGTCGTCGTTGATGCTCGCGATCTTCCAGCCGCGCTGCACGCCGGCGACCTCGGCCGGCGCGCCCGGCTCGACGCGGGTGACGACGGCCTCGCCGTCGAGGACACGCAGCTCAATGCCCGCGTCTGCCCTGTTGGATTCGTCGTCCGGCGAGGTGTTTTCGTCATTCGCCGCGTCCTCGCTGTCCTTCTCCACGCTGCGGCGCACGTCCTCATAGACTTCTGCGGGGATGATGCCGAAGTGCGATTGCCCCAGCCGGCGCATCGCATCGTGCATCAGCCGTCGGGCATCGTTCATGGTCTGCGCGCCGGCGACCTGCGGGCGCAGCTCGTCGCGGACCGCCTCCCAGTCCAGGCCGCCCAGCGACTGGTCCCAGTGCTGGTCGCGGATCATCGTCCAGACATAGTCAAACGACTCGACGTTGAGTTGCTGCTGCTCGGGCGTGAGCGGCTCCATGCCCGGTCGGGGTGCAGCGCAACCACACAAGCCGCCGGCGGCAGCGGCGATGACGATCAGCGACGGGATGAGGTGGCGACGGCGAATCGGGGTCATGCAGTCGTTCCAAGAAGATTAGCGGACGGCGTCGCGTTATGTAACGGGCCGTGCCACGTCGCCCCGGCTATTGATAGCGCCGCGGGTCCGGCATTGTCGCCGGGATGGCGGGAATCGCCAACCCGCGGCGTCTTACGTCGGCGGGCGACGGTAGGCGGCACGGGTGCCGTGCGGCGTCTCCCAGGTATCCGGACGGAGCCCGCGCGTTGGAACGAGAAGTCGCCGCCGCCATTGGGCAGAGGGGCGGTCTTATCGGAAGCTACGGAATCGCCGCGTTTTTGCCCCCACGCGCGGCGTGCAAAACGTATAGTTGCACCGGATTCGCGCAGGAGTCATCGCCGCGATAGGACGATGACCGATCGCGCCGGACTGCCGTGGCTCAGCGGGAGCCGGACGGCCGGCGAGGTCAGGACGCATCGACTCAACAAAGGGTCAACAGCGGGTCTGGGAAACGGCACCGGACGGCGCATGTGACAGGCTCACGGTAATGGAGGCCGGGGCCGGGTCGCCTGCGGACCGTGCCGGGTGACAAGCGAATACGGGCGCTGAGGGTGTGCGTGAGGGAAGAGAGATGAGCCGGGAGAAAGTGGCAGTCGCAGCAAACGGCGCCGGAGCGTCGGGCCCGGACGTGGGCCAGGTGATCTCGGTGTTTCAGGACATCCTGTCGGCCGTACGGTCGTACCGGCAGGTGATCGACGCGCGCGTGACCGAGCTGAAGGAGTACCGCTCGTCGGTCGAGGAGAGCTATCAGCGGCTCGGCTCGGAGTGGGAGTCGCTTTCGAAGGAACAACTCGAGCTGTGTGAGGCGCTGGGGCAGCGGGAGAACGAACTCTCGGCGCGGGAGGCCCGCTTCCAGCAGCAGCAGCAGGAATATCAGACGCAGATTCAGGGATTGGAGGAGCGCTCGGCCGCGCTGGCGGAGCAGGAACGGGCGCTGGGCGAGCGTCTGCAACAGTTGCAGGCGCAGCAGGCCGATCTCCAATCGAAGGAAAAATCGCTCGCGCAGCGCGAGCAGGAGCTTGTGGGGGGTGCGCGCAACCTGCAGGAGCAGTCGGCGGCGCTGGAGCAGAGTCGCGGGCAGTTGACCGCGGCGCAGCGCGAGATCGAGGAACTGCGGGCGCAGCTCGGCGGTCGGCAGCAGGAGCTGTCGGCGGTGCAGGCCGAGTTGAAACGCGAGCAGGAGGCGCTGCGACAGGAGCGCGAGGCGGTCGCATCCGGCCAGGCGGCCCTGGCGCAGGAGACCGAGCGTCTGCGGAGCCGCGAGGCGGAGATGGCGAAGATGGCCGAGGCGCTGGAGCGCGCCCGCGAGGAACTCCGTCGCCAGCAGGCGGCGCAGCAGCAGGCGGAGCAGAACATCGGCTCGCAGATGAGCGAACTGGGGTCGGCGCGCGAGAGCCTCTCGGCGCTCAAGGCCGAGCTGGAGCAGGAGCTGGCGCGGGTGGCGCAGTCGGGGTCGATTCTGGCGCCGCGAAGCGTTCCGGGCGAGCCGGCCGCAGCGCCGGCGGCACCGCCGCCCGTCAGCGAGGCCGAACAACAGGCGCGCGAGGCGGCGCAGCGCTTCAAGAAACTCTGCCGCGACGCCAAGCGTCGGGCGATCGGAGGGGAGTAGTCCGACCCATGGTCGATTGATGTCGAGGGTCCTGCAATGGCGTTGACACTGTTCTCAAAAAAGCAGAACGCAACGGTCGAGGCGCCGGCGGCACCGCCGCCGAAGCGCAAGGCCAAGCGTCCGGGCGAGGACTTCCAGCCTGCCGAGCGGTTCGCCTTCGACGCGGACCGGATGCGGCGAGCGCTTCAGCTCGAACGGTACGGCTACATCCTCGAGTGCCGTTCGGAGTGGGCGGGTCAGCCCGAGGCGCAGAAGGTGGTGACGTCGGCCGGCAACGCCATCGACGAACGGTTCGGCCTCGTGCCGGACGGGCTGGTCTACCTGCCGCAGACACTGACCGACGCGCCGGGCGGCGCGGAGTATGAGATCGAGACCGAGCCGTTCCTGCTCGACCGCTACACGATCACGAACGACCAGTTTCAGAAATTCGTCGACCGCGGCGGGTACCAGGAGCTGCCGCTGTGGCCGGAGGACATCTGGGCGCACCTCGTTGACTTCAAGGATCAGACGGGCCAGCCCGGTCCGCGCTATTGGCGCAACGGGCGGCACGATCGGCGGGACGCCAACCGGCCGGTCGTTGGCGTGTGCTACTACGAGGCGGAGGCGTACGTGAAGTGGGCGGGCTTCCGCCTGCCGACCGAGGCGGAGTGGCAGATGGGCGCGACGTGGCGCATCCGCAGTTCGGCGGACGTGCTGCGGCGCTACCCGTGGGGCGATGCGCTGGACACGCGCCGGTGCAATATCTGGGCCTCGGGCGTGGGGCATCCGGTGGCGGTGGACGAGTACGAAAAGGGCGCGGCGCCGAACGGCGTGCAGCAGCTCATCGGCAACGTCTGGGAGTGGACGTCGTCCGACCTGGAGATGATGGACGAGGGGGGGCAGTTGATCGTCGGCGACATGCTGATGAAGAGCATTCGCGGCGGGGCATACGACACGTATTTCCCGTCGCAGGCGACGGGTTCGTTCCGCACGGGTCTGGCGGCGCTGGTTCGGGCACATAACGTCGGATTCCGCTGCGCGCTGGATCCGCGAAAGGTCGAGTAGACGCGCACAGGTTGAGGACGGACTGAGTCTTCGGGGAGGCATAGACGTGGCGGCGCAGACACTACATTCGGCACCGTGCTGCCTGATCTGCGGCACAAAGAACACGGGCGACGCCATTCTGTGCGCGCACTGCTCGGCGCCGATGGCGCTGGTGCACGACTCGGCGGCGCAGGAGCGGACGCCGCAGATCGTCAGCGTCATCGGCGAGTCGAACGTCGGCAAGACGGTCTACCTCGGCTTCCTGCTGGACATGCTGGCGCAGCGCGCGGGCGACTTCGAGGCGATCCCCAAGGGGGCGTACTCGGTCGACCTGCAGCAGACGGTGATCAGCTACATGTCACACCGCATGTTCCCGCCGAAGACGCCGATGGAGGCAAATCAGTGGTACTGGGCGTACTACCAGATCTTCAAGCACCAGCCGCCGACGAAGTGGATCGACCTGGTGATGCCGGACATGGCCGGAGAATCGCTGGCGGCGGAGGTGGCGACGCCGGAGACGTTCAGCGTCATCCGCAGCCTGCTGGCCAAGTCGGCGGGGCTGATCCTGCTGGTGGATGCGGCGCTGGCGGCGAACGGCTCGTCGCAGCCTGACTTTTTCGCGCTGAAGATGGTGAGCTACATCGACGCGATGTCGAAGATCAAGCGCAACAAGCGGATCACGACCCCGACGGCGATCGTGCTCTGCAAGAGCGACTATTGTCCGGAATGCTTCGACGATCCGCGCGAGTTCGCGCGGGCGAACCTCAACCGTCTGTGGAACATCTGCGAAAGCCGGATGGAGAACTTCGAGTTTTTCGGCTGCAGCGTGGTCGGGTCGCTCGGCTATGCGACGTCGGGCCCGCACGTGACGCCGGTTCCGCTGCACACCGCCCTGCGGGGCGTCCTGGAGCCATTCGAATGGATTATCGAGCAGCTTCCCTAGCGGCGGCGGCGCGCGGCCGGGCACCGGCGCAGGCGCCCGACGCCTGCGACCGGGCCATTTTCACCTCGCTGCGGACGTCCACGGGCGAAGGCTATCGCGTGGTCGCGGCGAGTCCGGGTGTGCGGCCGAACGAGCGCGCGGCGATCGCACAGAATGTGCCGTCACATGGCGGGCTGTGCAGCGACGATCCGGAGACGACGGGGCTTTGTGCGTTCGGGTTGCCCACGGGGCGATACAGCATCGCGCACAGCATCTACGCGGGCGAAGAGCACACCGGCCGCGGCGGGCTGCGTGTCTACTCGCACATCCTGCTGCTGCAGCCGGAGCAGTACCGGCAGTTCGGCTGCAATCCGTTCCGCGCCGTTGCGGCGCTGCAGCGGGCGGTCGGCGAGACGCCCGATCTGAATCCGCCGGCGTCACTGGAATCGTTTTCGTTGAGCACGCTGAAAGGCGGCGGCGACAACGGCGGCTTTGCCCATTTCGTGCCGGGCGAATTCGATCTCGTGTCGCTGCTGCTCGGAGCGGCGTTGCGCAACGAGAAGACGCTGATCATCGGCCACGACACGCCGCGCGCGTTGATGCGGGCCGCGCTGTATGCGCTGCCGCAATTCGCCCGCGCCAAGTTGGAGTTGTCGATCGGACTCAACTATTCGCCGACGCGGCGCGCGCTGCTCAGCTTCGTCCGCCAGGAGGCGAGCGACCTGCAGCGTGCGGTGCGCGGCCACAAGGTGACGCTGCTCGACGCGGCGGCGCTGCCGGCCGTGCCGCATTCGCCACTCGATGGCTGGCTGGCGCTGGCGCGGGGGTGGTTGGAGCGCGGGCGGTCCGCCGAACTGGAGCAGCTCAGCGCCGAGTTGGCTGCGCCGATGACGGCCGACGACCTCTCGCGGCTTGCGGGCGTGTGCCAGGACCTCGACAAGGCAGCGGCAGCCGACGAAAAGCTGCTCAAGCAGATGCACGGCAAGTACCGCAAGTGGCCGGCGAAGAACGAAGTGGAGCGCGGGCGCGTGCAGCGGCTGATCGCGACGGTCGAGGAACGCCTGGCGCAGTTTGCCGCCGCGGCTGCGAGCGCTTGACCGCGAAAGCAGCGCGCAGCGGGGCATAGAATCCGTTGGGCCGTGCCCGTGCGGGCGGCGGATGCTGCGGATCGGGGAATGAGGCGCCACCGGACCAGACGTGGTGGGGGGACGCAGTCATGCGCGGTCGAATGCTCACGCTACTCCTGCTTATCGGTCTGTCGCCGCTGCTGAGCGGAGCGACGATGCGGCTGCTGGTGGATGCGCGCGTCTGGCCGAGCGGCAGCCTGAATGCGGTCCCACCGGGGACATGGATCCGCTACGAGATCGGCGTTGAGGTTTCGAACGACAATCAGGGATTTGCCGTCGTCGTGTTTCGCGTCGAGTCGCCGGAGCTGGCGGCCGCCAACTTTTTCTTCGACCCCATCGAGGCGGTCGAGTCGGGCTACGCCAACAGCGGCTCGCCGCCGCCGCTGCGGAGCATCGCGGCCTTCCAATACCTGCCAACCGATCAGACCGGCGGCGACCCGGCGTACAACGGCGGCTGGGGGCTGACGAACAGCGGTCTGCCGATGGAGGGAAGTTACAACTCGCCCGGGCTGATCAACGCGGCGGGGACGTCGATGCCGCTGACATGGCGCGCGGATACGGCGCCCAACATTGCCGGGTTTCAACCGGAGTCACGGCTCGGCATCGGCCTCGGACAATGCCAGATGTCGCCGTACGACCCGGTCAATCCGAACATGGTCGGCGGCTTTGGCCAGGACCTTGTCAACGGCGTCCCCGGTGACGGCTCGTGGGTGCTCTTCCGCGGCTGGATCGACACGAGCAGCCTGCCTGAAGGCACTTACAACGTGACGGTGCATCCGACCAACGGCAGCGTGATCAAGGCCGACTCCGACATGACGGTCGACTGGCCCAACACGCAGTATCGCCTCGTCCTCGGTGCCGGCGACCTGCAGGATGATTCGTTCGCCTTCACCGTCGCCACGTGCGCCGGATGCCCCAGCCCCTGCGACGATGACGGCGACGGCGTGCAGAATTGCAACGATGCGTGCGCGGGGACAGCGAATGGGGCGGCCGTGGATGTGAACGGCTGTTCGTGCGCGCAGCTCGATGACGACGGCGACGGCGCAGACAACTGTACCGACACCTGCCCCAATACGCCGAACGGGCAGGCCGTTGACGGTGCGGGATGCTCCTGTTCTCAGCTCGACACGGACATGGACGGTGTAAACGACTGCAACGACACGTGCGCGAACACGCCGGGCGGCCAGGCGGTAGACGGCAACGGCTGCGCGTGCAGTCAGCTCGACACGGACATGGACGGGGTGAACAACTGCAACGATACCTGCCCGAACACGCCGAACGGGCAGGCGGCCAACGGCGCGGGCTGTTCCTGCAGCCAGCTCGACGCCGACATGGACGGCGTCAACAACTGCAACGATCTGTGTCCGGGCTCACCGGCCGGTGCCGGCGTCGACAACAACGGCTGCACCTGTGTGCAGCTCAGTGGCGGTGCCGACACCGATGGCGACGGGGTGCCGGACTGCTCGGACGAATGCGCGGGGACGCCGGCCGGCGCAGCGGCTGACGCAGGCGGATGCTCGTGCGTTCAGCGCAACGGCGCCGGCGACTCGGACGGAGACGGCGTGATCGACTGCGACGATACGTGTCCGGGCACGGCGGCGGGGCAGCAGGTGGATGAGTTCGGCTGCGCCGTGGCGCCTCCGCCCGCAGGCGGCGGAAAGAAGCCTGGCGGCTGCGGACTGGGTATGGCCATGCCGCTGCTGCTGACGCTGAGCTGCCTGGTGCACGTGAAGCGGCGACGGCTGCGGTAGGACTTCAGAGCGGATTGCGCGAGCCCGGAGTCGAACCGGGACACCTTTCGGTACAGGAACCTAAATCCTGCGCGTCTGCCAATTCCGCCACTCGCGCGAGTACCAGGAGCGTCACTGATTATATCGGCCGCGCGAGGCGGCGGGAATTCCCACGGCGCTGCTCTCGTTACGCTTTTCACGCGACCGAACCGGCGGCACTGATTGCATCCGCTGGGCTGCGGCGATAGAACGCTCACCGAACGGAGGGAATCCCCATGAGCGATTGGACGGCGCAGTGTCACAAGGCGGCCGACCACTTCCAACGCGGCGAGCACGACGCGGCGCTCGCCATCTTCCTCGAACTCGTCAAGCGTGACGACGTCGGCCAGGCCGACAAGGCGTTCATGTGGTGCAATGTCGCCCGCGTGTTCGAGGCCATGAAGCGCCTCGATGAGGCCCATTCGGCGTATTCCAGCGCCACTCGGCAAGCGCTGCAACTCTACTTCTACGTCGAGCAGGTGCGCATTGCCAGCCTGATTGAGCACGCCCGTTACGACGACGCGATCGACGCTCTCGAGTGCCTGCTTGAGAGCGAGGCGCTGAGCGACGACGGTCGCGCGGCCGCCGAGAATAATCTCCGCGTTGCCCGCGACCGCGCCGCAGCCGGCTGATGAAACTCACCACTCAAAGCCGTCGCGGGCCGCCGCCGTCGATCCGCAGGACCAGCAGGTCGTCCCACCGTTCCAGTTCGCCGCTGATTTCCACCGGCTCGCCGATGAGCGGCACAATCGCCTCGCGGACCGCTTCGCCCCGGGCGTCGGTGATCAGGAAAAACGTCTCGCTCCCGGCGGCGTCGCGCGTGACGAACATCGGCGGGATGCCGCCGCGGATGCACAGCGTTGCGCAAGCCTTGTGCGTCTTGCCGCCGCCCGGTTTCATCGCGCCAAGATAGCACTTCGGGTCAATGATCTCGCCGCGCAGTGTAACCGTGCCGAGCGATTCCGAGTGCCGCGGGGGTATTCGCGCTGGGGACGCGCCCGACGCTGCGTCGATTACCGTGACGGCGCCGCCGTCGTCGATCAACTCCAGCATCGCCCGCCCGTCTCGCTGCAGCCGCGTGCCGCGGACGCGCACCCGGCGGCCGTGCAGCGCCGCCAGCGCGGTCGGCGCACCATGCTTGCCGGCGCTGACCAGCAAGACGGTCTGCACCGCGCCGGCGGGGTCCTCAGGCATCGTGCGCAGCATCGCGTACGGGCGCGCGACGAATTCGCCGTCGAGTTCCACGGTCCGATCAGACTGCCAATCACCCGCGCCGGGGTTTTTTTGCTTCGAGGCAATCAGGACCGCTGCCAAGGCCGGCCCCACTACCAGCAACGGAACGAGCAGTGCCAGGGCGCGCCGCTGACCGCGCGGCAGCGGCAGATAGCCGACGTAGAATTCATCACTTTGCGGTTGCGCATCGCCGCTTGCGGTTGAGCCGGATTCGCCTGTCACGCTGCTTCCTCCTCGATTCGCGCGGGCTCGACGGGCGTTCCCGGCGGCAACGGCGCAGGATCGAGCCAGACCCGCCGCTCTTCCACGCGCACGCGATAGGTTGGCACCTTTTCCGTAAACGGCGGCGGCGATGTCCCATCGGCCGGTCGATACTGGTAGCCGTGCCAGGGGCAGGTCACGCAACCTCCGACGATCTTCCCCTCACCCAGCGGCCCGTTCTGATGCATGCAGACGTTGGAGATCGCCGACACCTTTCCCTCATAACGGAACACTGCGATTCGCTCTCGCCCCGGCAGGCATACGACCTTCGCCCGGTTTTCGGCGATTTCGTCGACGCTGCCGATGCAAAGCCACTGCTCACGCTGCTCGCCGTGCCCTTTCGCTGCGTCGCGCCGCACCTCACGGCGACCGGCGACGAGATGCAGCGCGGCGACGAGCGCGGCTGCGCCGAGCACCGCGCCGGCGTAGAGCGGACTGCACTCAGCCTGCAGCGCGCCCAGCGTCACGTGCATTACCAGCAGCGCGTACGCGATGTAGACACCCATGTGCAGCGCCTTCCACACCGGCGGCGTCAGGTTTTTCAGCCAGAAGTCGTGGCTTGTCGCCGCCATCAGAAACAGGATCAGCAGCGCACCCACCCCGAGGATCTGAAAGGGAAACCCCGTGAGCGAGCCGTACTGTGTGTCGTTGATCAGCAGCGAGACCAGCGGATTGACGGTGCCGAAGCCGTGATAGAAGCCGAGGTTGAGCGCACCGTGCGTCAGCCCGACGAGAAACGTCGCTACGCCCAGATGCCGGCGGTTGTAAAGCAGCGGCAGGGCCCGCGGCCAGAGCCGCGCCAGCGGACCGATGCACAGGATGACGTGCAACATCACGAATGCGCACGTCCCCGTCGCCCGGATGAGCATGATCGGCAGGCTGATCGCTTCGCGGCCGGTCCAGGTCGCCTGTGAAACGAGCACAAAGCCGCCCAGATAGAGCGCGACCGCCGCGGCGATGAGCGCGTCGTACGCGCGCTTGTGCCGGTTCCATTGCACGGTGGTGTAACTGACGCTCATGGCGCACGCTCGACAGTCTGTTCAACTTCGGTCGAATTTGCAGACGCCGTCGGCGCGTCGAGCGCCGGCTGGACCGGCAGCGGCCGGCGTAGTGCCAGCCCGGTGACGACGCCGAACAGCAGCAGCGGTCCAATCAACCACCACAGGGCGTAATGCACGCGCCGGTGTCTAGTTTGCATGAGAATGCTCCGCTCGCGTCGCGTGCGCCCATCTGATGGCCATCAGCGGCCAGAGCGCCGATGCGCCCGGCAGGATCAGCAGGCGAAAACCCAGCGGCGCGCCGCGCGCGGCCGGGTCAATCCGCTGGGCGCCGATCCAGACGAACGCCGCACCGAACATGACGCCGATCCCCGCGTACGTCGCGACGATGCCCAGAATCAGGTGTGCCATGGCGCTGGTCCTGTGTCCGATTGGCGGCTGGCGGGCGGCCCTCACGGTGCGAGTTGCCCCCGCGCGGTGTTGCCCTCGCACGGCCGCCGGGGTTGGATGCATCCACGGGGCAGCCGGTTTCGCCCCGCTGATCGGTCCGTCGGGCGACACCCGCCACATAACGCATTGGCGGCCAAGGGATTATCGGCGTAATGGCCGCGAACGGGGGACGCGGTGCCCGCGGCCAACCGGGCAATGCGCTGGTCAGGCTCGGCTCGCCCGGCGGCGAGCGGCGAAAAAAGTGCGGGCGCGAACCACACATTCTGCGTGACAGTCCGCTCGCTGCGCGGGTACACTCGATGCGCCAGTCAGGAAACGAACGACCAGTCGCCAACCACAAGACGGAGTCAATCATGGGCTACACCATCAAACAGGTCGATGTGTGGGCGGGAGACGTCCTCAATCGCCCCGGAACGCTTGCACGGGTGCTGGAGGCGCTCTCTGCCGCGGGTGCCGAACTCGAGTTTCTCATCGCGCGCCGGCTCAACGAGAACACGTCTCGGGTCTTCCTGGCACCGCTCAAGGGCGCCAAGCAGAAGAAAGCGGCGCAGGACGTCGGCTTCGTCGAGGCGGCCGGCATGCACTCACTGCGGATCGAAGGCGCTGACCGCGCCGGGCTCGGTGCGGAGATCTCCCGCGCCGTCGCCAACCAGGGAATCAATCTGCGCGGTGCCTCGGCGGCCGCAATCGGAAAGAAGGCCGTGACCTACCTCGCCTTCGCCACCGTGGACGAGCTGAATGCCGCACAGAAAGTGGTCAAGGAAGCGCTGAGCGGCAAGGCGAAGGGCAAGGGCAAGAAGAAGAAGAAGAAGTAGCGCCTCCACCGGCCACTCGGTTCGCTGCTCACCTCATCGGGGAACCGCGGCTGTGCGCGCGGCATGGTGCGTTTCCGCTGACGTCAGGGCGTGCGCGGGTTGGTACCAAAAAAGAGACCGGGCGGTGATGTGACTCATCGCCCGGTCTTTCGTCTGCTCGTAGTGGGATGCGGCGGCCGAATCGGCCGTCGCGCCGCCGATGATCAGCAGTTCGGCGGACCGCCGAAGCTCAGCGACAATGTCGCGAAATCATCCAGCGTGATGTCGCCGCTGCCATCGAGGTCAGCGCAATCGAACGCGTCCTGCGGGCAACTGCCGCTCGGCGCGGAGAGACCAAAGCAGGTCGAGAACGCGGCAAAGTCGTTGTTGTCGACCATGCCGTCGGCATCCATGTCACCACAACCGCAAAGCAGCGGAGGCGCCGACGGGCCGGTGCCGAGGAAGTTCACCAGCGCCGGGTTGAAGCCCGGGCGGAAGTTCGGCGCCGTGATCACCACACCGGTCTGCGGCGGCTGATCCGCATCAAACCAGAATGTGTAGGCGGTCGAGTAGCGCAGCGAGTTGGCGTTGGGATTCGAACCGAACGACTCCGTCGCCCAGACGATCTGACCGCCGCCCAGCGTCACGCCCCAGTCAACGTTGGACCGCGTCGCCAACTCCAGATCGTCGTAGTCCTTGAAGCCGATGTTGGAGAGGTTGACACCGTCCGGCACCGGGATGGAGAGCGACTGGAACTCGGGCTCATACGTGTGGTTGTAAAGGACGTAGGTGTAGCGCCACGATCCGCCGCCGAGGTCGACGACCTTGATGGCGAGGATGACGTCGCCGTTGCGCGTCTGCACCTTCTTGTGCTCGTCGCCCCAGACGTAAACGGCCGGGCCCTCGACCGGCGGGACGTTGAAGCCCGTCGACGTGTATGTCCAGGCGGAGCCGGTCCACGACGTGGTCACCGGTTTGTACCCGATGTTGTTGTACGTGTTCTTCTCGTCGCGGACGTGATAGAACGCTTCGTAGTAGTAGGTGGCACCGGCGAGGCCGAGGTCGCTGTCCTTGATGCGGCAGCGGTGCTGGGCCGCGTCGTGTCCGGCCGAGCCGTGACTGCGAATGCAGTCCGCCGGCGTGCCGTCAAAGTGCGAACCGGTGCACTCCCAGACGGCGTTGGCCGGAGTCAGCTCATGCCGCGGGCCAAGCCAGTTGCGGTCCGAGTTGTTGCCGGTGCCATAGGTGTCCGAGCAGCCGACGCCGAGGAAGTCTCCGCCCGAGGGATTCTGGCAGGGCGTGCACTGGCTGTTCGACAGCGCGAAGAACCCGTGCTTGAGCCACGACATGCCGATATGCTCAAAGCGGTCGTTCATCACGCGGTAGAGGTTCATGGAGATCACCGGATGATCCTCGGTCATTGCGGCCAGCCACGGCACGTTCAGTTCGCCGACGTTGCAGCTCGTCGTGGCCATCGTGCAGCCTTCGGTGCCGTTGGGGAACGTACCGACGCGGCCGGCGGTCTGGAACGAGTACAGCTCGCCCAGCTTCACGTCGAACAGGGCGCCGCGGGACGACGGCGTGTACTCGGCCAGCGTCTCGGGTTCAACCGTCTGTCCCTGAACGTGCACCATCCGGCTGACGGCGTGGAGCGAACCGATCGCCATGTCCTCGAGGTCGGGGCGATTAAGCGCCGAGGCCAGCACCGGCGTGACGACGAGGTCCATGCCTCCGAGCGTCAACTGCCGCGTCGGGCGGTCGAGATTGGCGATGCCCGGACGCACGGCGAAGGCTGCCGGCGCCGTGTCGCCCGCGCCGATCGCCACATGCATCACTTCGGGGCCCGAGCCGGTGCCCTCTCCGGTCCGATTCGGCGTGATGGCGAAGTCGTACATACCGACGGAGGCGCCGTTCGAGATCAGGGTGAAACCGCCCTCGACGCGGATCGTGCCGTCGAGATTGCCGTAATTCGTGCTGGCCGCGTCAAACCGCAGATCGGAATCCGCCGACAGCGCAAATGCGAAGTACGGCGGCTCCCACAGCATGCTTTCCGCATCCGGGCGGGCGGCGGTCTCGACGAGGTCGGCGACCTGCACACCCAGCGTTGTGAGCAGAGCATCATTGAAGTGGATGATCACCGTTCCGTTCGACGCCCGCCACATTTCCGCGGGGGTGTCGCCGATGACCGCCGCCTCCTGCGTGTCCAGCAGCGACTTCATCGAGTCGATGACCGGATGGGATGTGGACTCGTTCGCGGGTGCCGCCGCCATGACCGCCGCCGTCACAACGGCGACGCAACACAGGCACGCAGCGCCCACCCAATGAATCTTCTGCTTTCTCATGCTCGCGACTCCTCCTGCCGGCTAATGCCGCAACAGAACACTACGCACAGACGATCCCCCACGGGGGTCGAACCAGTCTGCCACTTTGATCACGCGCGGTCAGCGCCAAGCCGCAACGGCCGCGTTCGACCGACTGCGCCAACCGGGCGCAGCGATTCGTTCGCATTCAGCGCAGGACCGATGATCCTCTTTCATTCGCTTGCAGACGCCTGAGGTCGAGCAAGTGAATCCGGGTCCGGCCGGTGGGGGTGCATGGCCAAAAACATGAGAGAGCGAATGGAACTGCGAACGCCCCGCCAGGCCAAAAAAACGAACGGCTCCTTCCCTGTTCCTGCTTCGCGGGCAACGTCCCAATACGCAGGACGAAACCGCAAGATTCTATTATCCGGCTCCGGCTGGTCGTTTGCAAGGAAGAAAATGCGAGCACATAGGTGGCCCAAGCGAAGGAGTGGTATCTCGTCACGCCGCAGCGGCGTTTACGGCGAACCGTACCGGGCGCGCGTGGGCGGACCGCATTCGGCACCACCGGGCTGCTTCGCTATAATCCGCACCGTTTCGCCAGCAGGCCGTGCCTCGGACGTTGAGCATCTTGTTTAAGCTCATATGTAAAGCCGGTTTACGAATTCCATTGGCGTTGACTCGGCGACATCCAACGCGCCGGCTGCGTGCGCCCGGCACGGCGGCGCGCGATTACCCCACAGGCAATCGGCACTCTGCATCCCTCATCCTTGGCGTATCCTGTTGGGTGTTCTGTCATGCATTCGCGGCGCGCGCCATGGGCTCGCCACCCGCGGAGAATACAGAAACGCCGTACTCCGACAGCTCGCTCGCCTGGCAGCAGGTGCCGATTGCACCGACCGACCCGACGACTTCAGACCTCGGCCGGACCATTCTCGCCGGTCGATATCGCGCGGGATGCCGGCTGGTACTGTTCACGGAAAAACAGGCGCTGGCCACGCCACAGCAACTCGTGCGAGGGTTTCGCTTTGCCGGCGACCCATGCTTCGATCATACCGGCGCGCGGCTGGTCTTCGCCGGGCAGCGAAGCGCTGACGAGCCCGTGCAGATCTGGGAACTGCCGGCCGCGACGCCCGAGGCCGAGCCCCGACAACTCGTCGATTGCGCCGCCGACTGCGTCATGCCGGCAGTGCTGGCCGACGGTAGCATCGTTTTCGCCTCGCTGCTCGCACGAGAATACGAAGAGCACGGCGACAAACTCTCGTTTTCACTCTACCGCGTCGCGCCGGGCGCGCGCGAGCCGCGCCGGATCACGTTCAACCCCAGTTCGGAGATCGACCCCGCGGTGCTGCGCGACGGGCGGATCGTCTTCGCCTCCTGGCAGCACGTCGCCAACTTCCACTGGCCGCGCGGCGCGTTCGGACTGATGCTCACGAACTTTGACGGCACCGGAGTCTTCCCGCTCTCCGGTTTTCAGGGCGATCCATGGTTCCTGCGCGCGCCGACCGTCGTCGACGGCGACCGGCTCGCCTTCATTGCCGCCGAGGCGCCCGATCCGCTCTGCGGCGGCCGGCTGGTCCAGCTCGACATCAATAATTCCTTCGCCGAATACACGACACTCGTGCAGCCGACGATTTCGTGGGTGGCCGATGTGGCCGCGCGCCCCGACGGGCGGCTGATCGTCTCCGCCGGGCCGGGCGGCGCCGCCTCCTACGGTCTTTACGAGCTGCGCGGCAGCGAGCTGAGGCCGATCTACGACGACCCGGAGTATCACGATGTCGCACCCGCCGTCGGCGGCGAGCGTCCGCAGCCCACGCTGCGCGTCAGTACGGTCGACGAAAGCGTTGGCCACGCCTGGCTCATGGCACTTGACTGTTACAACGCCGATCTCCCAGCGCCGAATCCGCTTCGCCCCGGCACAATTGCGCGAGCGCGCATTCTACAGGGCCTGCCTATACGCCAGCCCGGCGACGTGCCCGTCGACTTCCGCCCGATACCCGACACGCGCGGCGAGCCGATGATCCGCCCCGATTCCATGGCCGGGTCCATCCCCGTGAGGCTGCTGGGTGAGTTTCCCGTCGCCGAAGACGGCTCGTTCTACGCCAAGGTCCCCGCCGACGTGCCGCTGCGCGTGCAGCTCTTGGACAAGGAAGGCTACCCCCTCGTAACGCAGCGCGCGTGGATCTGGACGCGCCCGCATGAACGCCGCGTTTGTATCGGCTGCCACGAGAACCGCGAACTCGCGCCCGAAAACCGCCTGCCGCAGGCCGGCCTACAGCCCCCGGCCGACCTGACGCAGCCTGCGTCTTGGCGCACCGTCACCTTCCGCCGCGACATTCAGCCGCGAATTACCGCCAACACGTGCGCCACCGCTGAGTGCCACATCCCCCCCGAACCCACCGGCGGCTTCAATCAGTCGCCGCACGAGTTTGCTCTGGGCTTCGATGCGCCGCTTGCCGACCTCTTCGGCCCGGCGTACGCCAACTGGCTGGCGCGGCAGGAGGGCAAGCCCTTCGCGGCCGGCGGGAGACGCGTTTTCCCCGGCGATTCGCGCCGCAGCCCGCTGGTGTGGATGCTCTACGGCCGAGCCCTCGCCCCACAGTATGAGTCCGCCCCCTTCGAGCGTCCCACCGTCGAGCGCCACCTTGGCCCGGAGGAACTCTCCGACGAGGAAATCGAACTGATCCGCCTCTGGATCGACCTCGGGGCCAGCTTCGACGACCAGTCGCCCCCCGGCCCGTGGCCATACAAACCAGCAGCGCTCCCGTCCGATACCGCAAAAATTGCAGTTCACGGCGGCCGAACGGACGTAGCGGAGTCGGCTCCGGCATCCCAACCTGCCGAATAGGCGCGGCCGATTGCCCCGCCGTTGCCTGCGATTCGGCGGTGATTTGTGTTACAATATCATTCTTTGCCCAGTCGGTGAGCGACAGGGGCGGGGCGGTGCCAGGGATTGCCCGCACCGTCGCGGCCGAGGGGAGGTCAGGCACGTTGAACGACTCCGCCGGGAAACGCGTACGCAAGCGGGCGATCCGCAACCCGCGCGCGCTCAACGAGCCCACCGAGTATCCGAGCAAGGTCTCGTTTGCGCGCGGTATGCGCGTGGAGATGGGCGAGACTGTGATGCTCTTCATCTCCGGCACCGCCAGCGTCAACGAACGCGGCGAGTCCGTGTTTCCCGGAGACATCTGCGCACAAACGCGGCGCACGTTTGAGAACATCCAGGCGTTGCTGCAAAGCGAGAACGCGGACTTTCACGACATTGTGCGCACGACGTGCTACCTGGCGGATTTCCGCGACTATGACGCGTTCAACGACGTGCGCAACCGTTTTTATCAGGAGTTGAAGCTGGATCCGCTGCCGGCCAGCACGTGCATCGAGGCGCGCATCTGCCGGCCGGAGCTGCTGGTGGAGATCGAAGCGATCGCCGTGATTCCGGCGAGCCGCGCTGCGCGATAGCGTGACCGGTTGTTGCGGCGCGCCAAGCGCCGCACTACGCTTTATGGAGAACCGTCGCGGCGCCGCAGACCCGAGACCGGCGCTCGTCGGGACCCGCGCCGGGGGCATCGCATCATCGAGTGACACCCAGATGATCGTCGTGATGAACAGCAACAGCACCCCGGCCGACATTCGTCGCGTCGGGGATCTACTGGACCGTATGGGCCTGCGCCACAATGTCGTTTCCAATGCCGTGCAGCCGATCATCGAAGCGCTGGGCGGCAACGGCCGGTCGAGTACCGCCGAGATCGAAGCGGCGCCGATGGTGGAAAAGGTATTTCCCCGGCCGCTCGCCTTCCGCAGCGCGCGGGACGGCGCGCCGCCGGCCACCGCACCCGTCGAGATCGCGCCGCAACTCGCCGTCGGCGGTGTGCGGCTCGCCGTCATTGCCGGGCCGTGTGCGGTCGAGGACCGCGCGCAGCTTCTCGACGCCGCGCACGCCGTCAAGCAGGCAGGGGCGTTCGCGCTGCGCGGCGGCGCGTTCAAGCCGCGCACGAGCCCCTACACCTTTCAGGGGCGCCGCGAACTCGGACTCGAATGGCTGGCCGAGGCACGCGAACAAACGGGCCTGGCCATCGTCACCGAGGTGATGGCGATCGAGCAGATTCCCGTCGTCTCGCAATTCGCCGACGTGCTTCAGGTCGGCTCGCGCAACATGCAGAACTATCCGTTGCTGGTCGCGGTCGGACAGAGCGGCAAGCCGGTGCTGCTCAAGCGCGGTTGGAGTGCGACGCTGGAGGAGTTCCTGCTCTCGGCGGAATATGTCCTCAACGAAGGGAACGAGCGCGTGATTCTGTGCGAGCGCGGCATCCGTACTTTCGAGACGCACGTGCGCAACACACTGGCGCTGGCGACGGTTCCGCACGTCAAACAGACAACGCGGCTGCCGATCCTTGTTGATCCGTCGCACGGAACGGGGCGCGACGATCTGGTGGCGGCGATGAGCCGCGCCGCCATCGCCGCCGGCGCCGACGGACTGCTCGTCGAAGTCCACCCCGATCCTGCCGCCGCGCTGAGCGACGGCGCACAATCGCTCACGCCCGCCGCTTTCGCCGCGCTGATGACCTCGCTGGCCCCGTTTGCCGCGGCAGTCAATCGCACGCTGTAATGAACGGATTCACGACCGCGCCGGCTGTGGCACTCCACCGTACAGCGACTCCGCCACGCAGCGGAGCAGCGCCCGCTGGTCGACCGGCTTGGAGAGGTGCGCGTCGCAGCCGGCGGCGATGCACTTCTCCGCTTCGCCCGCCATCGCGTGCGCGGTCAGCGCCACGACCCGCCCTCGGTAGCCACGTTCGCGTAGCAGATGCACCATCGAGTACCCGTCCATCACCGGCATCTGCATATCGGTCAGGATCAGGTCGAAGGGCTCGCCGGCCGCCCCGGCCTTCATCGCCAGGTCCAGGCCGACCGCCCCATGGTCGGCCGCCGTCACCGACGCCCCCGCCCGCCGCAGCAGGTACGTAATAAGCCTTCGATTGTCCACTCCGTCCTCGACAAGCAGGACGCGCGCCGGAAGCTGTTCGGGCGGTTCGACTCCCGGCCGCGGAGCGGGGGCTTCGGGCAGCCGCGCGAAGTTCGTACTCCACGTCGTCCCGCCAACCGCCGGCGCTTCGATCACCAGAGTGAACGTGCTGCCCTCGCCGACGCGGCTCTGCACGGTGACGTCGCCGCCGAGCAGCCGAGAGATATTCCGCGTGATGGTCAGTCCCAGGCCAGTCCCGCCAAACTTGCGCGTCGTCGAAATGTCCGCCTGCGAGAACGGCGCGAAGAGCCGCTCCTGCTGCTCGGGCGTCATGCCCGGACCGGTGTCGGTCACGGCAATTGTCAGGCGCGAGCCCTGCGGCTCGTAGCCAACCGCCAGCGCCACGCGGCCGTTCTCGGTGAACTTCACCGCGTTGCCCAGAAGGTGGATTAGCGCCTGCTTGAGG
>CAZNDQ010000005.1:0-26710 GCA_964571825.1 uncultured Planctomycetales bacterium
TTTCAACAGGCGGGCAAGAAGCGCCTCGCGCGTCAGGAGCAGGAGCGCATCCTCGAACTGCTGGAGGGTGCGCCGTACGACCCGAGCGTCCCCGGCGACCTGCAGGAGCTGTACTTCGGCGTCTGTAACGACCTGGGCTACTCGCTGGCCGACGATTGCCTCGAACTGGAGCGGGCCGAGCGACTCATCCGCGACGCGCTCAGTTATGCCCCCGAGCGCGCCGCCTACCTCGACAGCCTCGGCTGGGTAAGATACCGCCGCGGCGACTATGCCGGTGCCGCGCTGTGGCTGGAGCGCGCGGCTCGCGCTGACCGCCCTGAGGATCCCGTGATCATGGATCACCTCGGGGATGCGCGGTGGCGCGGCGGGCAGCGCGAGAAGGCGCTGGAGGCGTGGAAGCGTGCGCAGGAGCTTCTGTACCAGCGCGGGGAGGATGATGAGCTGAGCGCCGAGTATGAGCAGGTGCTCGCAGCGCTGGAGGCGAAGCTGGCAAGGCTCGAGGAAGGCGGCGATCCGCTCGCCGGTCAGCCGGTCGGCGAAACGAATACGAACCAGGAGGATGCGGATGAGCCGGCGCCCGAGGCCGCCGCGCCCGTGGAACTGAAGCGAGGTTAGTTCGATATGGCCGGTCATTCCCATTGGTCGACGATCAAACGCAAAAAGGCCGTGGTCGATGCGCGACGCGGCAAGGCATGGGGAAAGCTTTCCAAGAACATCACCGTCGCCGCGCGGATGGGCGGCGGCAACCCCGAGATGAACCCGCGCCTCCGTCTGGCCATCGACAAGGCCAAGGCGGCCAACATGACGCGCGACACCATTGACAAGGCGATCAAGAAGGGCACGGGAGAATTGGAGGGCGAGGACCTCGTGGAACTCGTCTACGAAGGCTACGGGCCGGGGGGCGTGGCGATCCTGTGCCAGGCGACGACGGACAACCGGCACCGCACGGCGCCGGAGATCAAGAAGATTTTCGAGCGGCGCGGCGGGAACCTCGGCGCGACGAACTGCGTCGCATGGATGTTCGAGCAGAAGGGCGTGATCATCGTCGCGGCGAGCGCAGCCGACGAGGATACGCTGATGGAGTTGGTGCTCGAAGCCGGCGGCGACGACGTGCGGCCGGACGAAGACGTCTACGAGCTGCGCTGCGAGGTGAGCGCGCTGACGGCCGTCGAGAACGCGCTCAAGGCGCGGGGCGTCCCAACGCAGTCGGTTGACATTGCCATGCTCCCGCTGAACACGATCGAAGTAGATTCGGAGAATGCGGCGAAAGTGCTGGCGCTGCTCGAGGACCTCGACAACCACGACGACGTGCAAAACGTCTACAGCAACAGCGACATCCCCGACGAGGTCATTGCCGAGATGGGAAAGTGTGGCTAGTGACGTGGTCCCGTTGACAGGTCTCAAGAATGCAGAATGCGGAGTGCGGAATGCGAAATGAGGGAGAGGGCGCGCGGGGCTCGTTGCGCGGGGAGAGTCTGTGACGCTGCGGCGCATCCTCGGCGCGCCCACGGCCCTGCTGCTCGGCATGGGCGTGGCCATCGGCTCGGGCATTTTCCGCACGCCGGGGATTGTTGCCGGGCAGCTTCACGCACCATGGCTCATCCTGCTGGCCTGGCTCTTCGGCGGGGTCTTCGTGCTGATGTGCGGCATGGTGACGGCGGAGCTGGCCACGCGCTTCCCCTGTGCCGGCGGCGAATACGTCTATCTGCGTGAGGCGTTCGGCGAGTTTGTCGCATTCTGCTTCGGCTGGGCCTATACGGTCTTCATCGTCGGCGGCGGTGCAGCCACCATTGCCGCGGCGCTCGGCGACTTTGCCTGCGACCTGTTCGCGCTGCCCGCACGCGCGTCCGGGCCGATCGCAGCCGGCGCGGTCGTTCTCGTCACCGCGATCAACCTGCTCGGGCTGCGGACCGGCGCGGTGACGCAGAACCTTCTAACCGGGGCTAAGATTGCGGCCGTGCTGGTGCTCATCTTCGTCGGCTTTTTGCACGGACGGGCGCCGATTGAGTGGTTCGCCGCGCCCGCGGCAGATGGTCCGCCGACGCTCGCCATGCTCATCGCCGGCGGCATGACCGCGCTGTGGGCGTACACGGGATCGACGGATCCGGCCAAGTTGGCGGAGGAAATCAGGGACGTGCGGCGGGCGTTGCCGCTGGCGCTGATCGGCTCTGCGGTGCTGTTGACGATCATCTATGTCCTCGCCAACATCGCCCTGATGCGGATCATCCCGGCGGGGGAGATGTCGGCGCTGGAGACGGCCGAACTCACCTCCGTTCCCGGCGAGGCGATGGGGCGACTGTTCGGCGAAACCGGCCGGCGCGCGATGCTCGTCGTTGCCATCCTCGTCTGCTTCGGCGCCATCAGCTCGGCCATCCTTGCCACCGTGCGCGTGACGTTCGCGCTGGCGCGCGACGGCCTCGCCTTCCGCGCCATGGCCCGCATGAGCGCAGCCCAGGCGCCGATCCCGGCGCTGCTCGTCGTCTGCGCGCTGGCCGTCGTGCTCGTGCTCTGGCGCGGGTTCATGCAGGTGCTGCATGTCTACTTCTTCGCCAGCTCGATCCTGTTCGGGTTGGCCTACGTCTCGCTGCTTGTTCTGCGCCGCCGCCGGCCCGACCCCGGCCCCGAGGTCTACCGCTGCCCGGCCGCAGTGCTTCAGGTGGCGCTGCTCACGCTCATCCAGCTCGCCATCGCCGCCTCGATCCTCATTGAAGACCCCGCGGCGGCAGCCTACACCCTCGGCCTGTTCCTCGTGCTCGGACTGCTCTACGCCCTCTGGAAGCGCGGACACAGCCGCCACAATGCACAGCCCCTCGATGGCGCTTGACCGACCCCCGCACATCTCATAGAGATCGCATCATGAGTATCTACCTGCTGGCTGCACTCGGCATACTCCTTGTTGTCAGCGTCGCTGTTTTCCGCATCCTCATTGGGCGCGGCATGTTGCGCGGATTCGCGCTGCCAGAGGCGACGAAGGCCCTCCCCTACCGTTCGTGCGGCACCCTGCTGACGAAGGGCGAGTACGCGTTCTATCGTGAGTTGTCGCACCTTACCGCGGACCAATACATCGTGAGCATGAAAGTTCGATTGTCTGACGTCATCACCTGTCCGCGCGAGGCGTGGAAAGGCGGGTATCAAGGAAAAATTTCTCAGAAACATCTCGACTTCGTTCTGTGCGACCTCGAATCAGCCCGGATTCTGCTGGCGATCGAGCTGGATGACAGATCGCACGGGCGTGCGGACCGAAGGAAGCGAGACGAATTTCTCGACGCTGCTATGGCCGCAGCCGGGGTGCCGCTGTTGCGCTTCCGTGCCGCCGCAAGCTACGACCCGAAGCGCATCGCCGATGCAATCGACGCGGCGCTCAACCCCGCCGCCACGGTGCGTCGCGCCGGCTGACTACCCGCAGACATCCGGCCCGCGGTGCCGTAAACTGGCGGCATGAACAAGGGTTTTTTCACAGCGGGGGTGATCGGTCTGGCGGTGTTCGTCGCGCCGGCCGAGGCGAAGCCCAAGTATCTCGACGAGGTCCGCGCGACGCTGGTCAGCAAGGCGGCGCGGTGCACGACCTGCCACTCGGCCGATGACGGCACCGCCCTCAACTCCTATGGGGATCTGCTGGGGACGATGGGCAAGGAGCGGCCGCTCGGCGATCGCGTATTGGAGAACGCCGCGCTGCGCCCGGCCGGGCAGGCAGAGGACGGCACGCCCACCTGGCCGAAGGAGGCCGACGTCGACGAAGACGGCGTACTCAACTGGGTAGAGGTCCTCGCCGGCACCGACCCCAGCGACCGCGCGGCCGCCCCCGAACCCGCCGCCGCCCAGCACATCAGCCAGACTGTCGTCCGCTGCAACATCTGCCACGAGCAGGTCGGCATCCCCGGCAAGCGCGGCCTCGAGGCCAACCCGCATAACGACCTCGGCAAGCTGCTCCACAAGACGTTCAAGCCGGACAAGGGGCAGCCGCGCCCGACGGCCGCCAATGACATCGCCGAAGCGGCGAGCCGCACGCCGATCCTGGCGCGGCTCGCGCTCGCCAAATCGCGCAAGCCCCGGGGCAGCGAGGCGTCGTACTGGGAGAAGCTGCGACTCGGCCACCTGCCCGCCGATGCACAGGACAATCCGACGAGCGAGCAGGTGGAGCAGTTCAAGGCCTTCGCCAAACAGCAGAAGAAGAAGGACACGCGCGACGCGACGGTCGGGCTCGACTGCGACGCGCACCGCGCAGCGGGGTTTCTGGCGGATGCGGAGGATTTGCCGTAGCTGCGAACCGGCGGTGTCGGGGGGGCCGCGCTAGACTCTCATCGGCTCGGTCGAATGGATGCGATCCCACGAAGATGAGGCCGCCGTATGTTGCGCGAGACCTATCCGTATTACCTGGCCGGTGAGGCCGTCGCGGCGAACGCCGACCTCGTCGTGACAAACAAATACACGGGGCAACCGGCCGCGTGCGTCGCCCGCGCTGACCCGGGCGCAATCGACCGCGCCATCGCCGCCGCCGTCGAAGCGGCTGAGGCCTGCCGCCGCATGCCGTCCTTCGCTCGCGCCGACATCTTGCGGCACATCGAGAAGCGCCTCGCCGAGCGGCACGAGGAACTGGCGCATGTGCTGGCGGTCGAGGTCGGCAAACCGATCCGCGACGCGCGCGGTGAGGTCACCCGCGCCGTCGACACGTTTCACCTCGCCGCGGAAGAAGCGACGCGGCTCGGCGGCGAGTACATGCCGCTCGATATCTCGCCGCGCGCCGAGGGCTACGAAGGCATCTGGCGCCGGTTTCCGATCGGGCCGTGCGCGTTCATCACGCCGTTCAACTTCCCCGTCAACCTGGCTGCGCACAAGATCGCGCCGGCGATCGCTGTCGGCTGTCCGTTCGTGCTCAAGCCCGCGTCGCTCACGCCGATCAGCGCGATACTGCTCGCCGAGATCATCGCCGAGACCGACTGGCCGCGCGGTGCGTGCAGCGTCCTGCCCTGCCGCGCCGAGGACGCCGCGCCGCTGGCTGTCGACGACCGCCTCAAGCTGCTCTCCTTCACCGGCTCGCCCGAGGTCGGCTGGGCGCTCACGGCGCGGGCCGGGCGCAAGCGCGTGCTGCTCGAACTGGGTGGCAACGCGGCCGTCATTGTCGACCGCGACGTCGATCTTGAGCACGCCGTCGCGCGAATCATCATCGGCGCCTTCTACCAGTCCGGCCAGTCCTGCATCAGCGTCCAGCGCATCTTCGTCCACGCCGCAGCGCACGAGGAACTTCGCGCACGGCTGGTCGCGGCCGCGCGGCAGCTCAAGACCGGCGACCCGCTGCGCGGCGACACCTTTCTCGGCCCGCTGATTTCGCAGAATGTCGCCGAGCGCGTCGAGAGTTGGGTCGACGCCGCCCGCGCGCGCGGCGCGCAGGTCCTCTGTGGTGGCAAGCGCGACAGCGCCTTCTACGAGGCGACGCTGCTCGAGCGCGTTCCCGACGACTGCGAAGTCTCCTGCCGCGAAGTCTTCGGCCCCGTCGCGCTGATCGAGCCGTTCCATTCGTTCGAGGCCGCGGTGGCGCGAGTCAACGACAGCGACTACGGCCTGCAAGCCGGCGTCTTCACGCGCAGCCTCGACGCCGCGATGTACGCCTGGAACAACCTCGACGTCGGCGCGGTGCTGATCAACGACGTGCCCTCATTCCGCGTCGACAACATGCCCTACGGCGGCGTGAAGGAGAGCGGCCTCGGCCGCGAGGGCGTCCGCTTCGCCATGGAGGAAATGACGGAGATCAAACTGCTTGTACTCAACCGCATCGGTCGCCGCGCGGACTGACCGCCGCGCGCCCGCCGACGAAAGGACCCTCTTCATGCGCGCCTGGCAACTGACCCAGTTTGGCATCGAGCATTTGAAGCTGATGGATGTGGAACGGCCGCGCCCGGGTCCGGGCGAGGTCCTGCTCGACGTCAAGGCACTCAGCCTCAACTACCGCGACCTGATGGTCGTGCGCGGGCTGTACAATCCGAAGCTGGCACTGCCGGCCGTGCCCGTCAGCGACGGCGCCGGCGTCATCACCGCCGTCGGCGAGGGCGTTTCGCGCGTGCGCGTCGGCGACGGGGTCATGTCGCACTTCATTGCCGGCTGGATCGACGGCCCCTTCGACGGCCGCTACCCGCGCACCTCGCTCGGCACCCCCGGCCCCGGTCTGGCTGCTGAGCAAGTTGTGCTCTCCGCCGAGGCCGTCGTGCCGCTCCCGCGCGATTACGATTTCGCAGAGGCGGCCACGCTCCCCATTGCTGCGCTCACGGCGTGGAGTGCGCTTGTCACCGAGGGCTGCGTCCAACCCGACCAGACCGTGCTGACGCTTGGCACCGGCGGCGTCTCCATCTTCACCGTGCAGATCGCCAAGGCGCTCGGCGCGCGTGTGATCATCACCAGCAGCAGCGACGAGAAGCTCGCGCGCGTCCGCGACCTCGGCGCCGACGTGACGATCAACTACCGCCGCACGCCTGAGTGGGACACGGCCGTCCTCGAGGCGACCGACGGCCGCGGCGCCGACCTCGTCGTTGAAACCGGCGGTGCCGGGACGCTCAACCGCTCGATGCGCGCCGCGCGCGCCGGCGGCATCGTTGCTGTGCTCGGCGCGCTGACCGGCCTGCAGTCCGACATCCAGGTCGGCCTGATCCTGATGAAGCGCCTCCGCCTGGCCGGCATCTACGTCGACTCGCGGGCGTCGTTCGAAGCGCTGGTCGCCTTCATCGAGGCCCACGCGCTCCGCCCGGTCATCGACCGCCGCTTCCACCTTGCGCAGCTCCCGGCCGCACTGGAACACCTCGCCGCCGGTGCCCACTTCGGCAAGGTCGTCATCGACGTCGCATAACGCCGCTGCCTTGGCCACTGGGTGGGCCGTGGGTACAATCGCCGGACTGTCCGACACGCGGACGGCGCCGGGCGCATCGCCTCGGGAAACCGCAAAACATGAAGCCGGGTCTCGTGTCGGGTATCGCTGCGCAGGTCCTCGTCGAGGTCACCGACGACATGTGCCCCGCCTTCGACGGCGAGATCGTTCATCGCGTCTACTCGACTTGGTCGCTGGCGCACCACATGGAGCTGGCCGCGCGGCAGGTGCTCGCGCCGTATCTCGAGCCGCACGAGGAGGGACTGGGTACGCATCTGACCGTTGACCATCTCGCCCCGACGCCCGTCGGCAAGTTCGTCCGCGTCGAGGCAGTATGTACGGAGTGCGACGGGCAGCGGGTCACCTGCCGCGTCACCGCGTATGATGGGCAGCGCGTCATCGGGCATGGGCAGCAGGTGCAGCGGGTGCTGCCGCGCGAGACGATCCGCCGCATCATTGAGCGGCATCTGTAGCGAATCGGAGTTCATCGTGGCGCAGCTTGACGGAAAACCTGCCGCATCCTTCGGCTTCCGCAACATTCTCTATGAGAAGCGCGGCCGGCGCGCCACCGTCACCATCAACCGCCCCGATGTGCTCAACTGCGTCGATCTGCCGACGCTGCGCGAGCTGCAACTCGCCTTTCAGGATGCATCGTGGGACGACCGGATCGCGGTGCTGGTGCTGACAGGGGGCGGCGACCGTGCCTTCTGCACCGGCGCCGACCTGCGCGAGCAGCAGGCGCACTACGTCGATTCGCCCAATGACTACTGGAAGTGGATGGGCGAATTCGTGGCGGCGCACGAGCGACTGCGCAATATCGGCAAGCCTACAGTGGCGCGCCTAAACGGCATCGTGGTCGGCGGGGGGAATGAGTTCAACATGTCGTGCGACCTGGCGGTGGCGGCGGACGACATCTACATCCGCCAGGTCGGCGCCGCGATGGGCAGCGTCGCGGCGGGCGGCGCCACGCAGTGGCTCCCGCTGATCGTCGGCGACCGCCGCGCCCGCGAGATCCTCATGCTCTGCGAGGAGATTCCGGCCGCCCGCGCGCTGGAATGGGGCCTGGTGAACCGGGTGGTGCCGCGAGCGCAGCTCGATGCGGCCGTTGATGAAATCTGCACCAAGCTCGAAGCCAAGCTGCCCGAGTGCATGCGCTACACCAAGCAGCAGCTCAACTTCTGGAAGGATTTTTCCTGGCACCAGACGATCGGGCACGCGCGGGACTGGCTGGCGATCCACAACCGCGCCCCCGAAGTCCACGAAGGCCTCAACGCCTTCCTCGAAAAACGCCGCCCCGACTACGACGGCCAACGGCCAAAGTGATCATGTAACCATCTGACCACGGGAACAGCATATGGCGGACGAAATTCTGACCAGCACGGACGGCCACGTCGGCATCATCCGGCTCAACCGCCCCAAACAGCTCAACGCCCTCAGCCTCGAGCTGATGAAACAACTCGTCGCGGCGATGGAGACCTTCGACGCCGACGACAACATTTACGTCATACTGCTGGCGGGCAACGAGCGGGCGTTCGCCGCCGGCGCCGACATCAATGACATGGCCGAGTCCACCGTTGTCGAGCAGTACAAGCGCAACCAGTTCGCGCGGTGGGAGCGGATCCGGCGCGTCTCCAAGCCCATTGTTGCCGCCGTCAGCGGCTACGCCCTCGGCGGCGGCTGCGAACTGATGATGCACTGCGACGTCATCATCGCCTCCGAGACGGCACAGATCGGCCAGCCGGAGATTAACATCGGCGTTATCCCCGGCGCCGGCGGCACGCAGCGCCTGACGCGCGCCGTGGGCAAGGCGACGGCGATGGACGTCGTCCTCACCGGCCGTTTCCTCACCGCGCCCGAGGCGCTGGGCGCCAGACTGGTCAGCCGCGTCGTGCCGAAGGAGCACTTCTATAGCGAAGCGCTCCGCGTCGCGCAGGAGATGTCGCGCAAACCGCCCCTCGCGCTGCGCCTGGCCAAAGAGGCCGTGCTCAAGGCCCACGAAATGTCCCTTTCCGACGGCCTCGAATACGAACGAAAACTGTTCTATATGCTGTTTGCCACTGAGGACCAGAAGGAAGGCATGCGCGCCTTTGTCGAAAAGCGCAAGCCGGAGTTCAAGGGACGCTAGCACCTCGCGCGGCTGGGTCCGCGCCGCACCGAAACAGGAGACGTACCGTGTCCGCCTACGAAACCATCCTCGCCGAGACCGCCGACGGCGTCCTGACATTGACGATGAACCGCCCCGACGCGCTCAACGCCGTCACCGACCGCATGCGCAGCGAACTCACCGAGGCCTTCAAGTCCGCCGCGCGCGACGACGCGGTCCGCTGCGTCGTGCTGACCGGCGCCGGCCGCGCCTTCTGCTCCGGTCAGGACCTGGCCGACCTCAAGGGCCTCTACGCCTCCGGTTCCGATCTCGAACTCGGCGAAATCCTCCGCCGCGGCTACAACCCGCTGATCCAGCGCATGCGCGATCTCGAAAAGCCGATCATCGCCGCCGTCAACGGCGTGGCCGCCGGGGCCGGCGCCAGTCTCGCCCTCGCCTGTGACCTGCGCATCACCTCGGACAATGCGTCATTCATCCAGGCCTTCATCGCCGTCGGGCTGATCCCCGACTCGGCCGCGACCTTCTTCCTCCCGCGCCTCGTCGGCCTCGGCCGTGCGATGGAGATGTGCATCACCGGCGACAAGCTCTCCGCCGCGGATGCGCTGGCGGCCGGCCTCGTCAACCGCGTCGTTCCCGTCGATGAACTCCCCGCCGCGACGAAGGAACTCGCGGTGCGGCTGGCGTCGATGCCCACGCGCGGCATCGCGCTGACCAAGCGCCTGCTCAACCACTCCTACGCCAACTCGCTCGAAGCGCAGCTCGAAGCCGAGGCGTTCGCCCAGGCGACGGCCGGGCGCACCGCCGATCACCGCGAGGGCGTCGCGGCCTTTCTCGAAAAACGCAAACCGAAGTTCGAGGGGAAATAGCCGTGCCACGCATCGGAGTCATCGGCGGCGGAACGATGGGCGCCGGCATCGCGCAGGTCGCGGCCGCGGCCGGATGCGACGTGTCCCTCCTCGAAGTGCGCGACGACCTTGCGCGCAAGGCGCTCGACGGCATCGCTGCCGCGCTCGCCCGCCTCGTCGAGAAAGGCAAATTGTCCGACGACAAGCGCGCCGCGATCGTCGCGCGAATCCGCGCTGCGTCGGCCCCCGTGCAGCTCGCCGACTGCGACCTCGTCATCGAAGCCGTCGTCGAAAACCTCGACGTCAAGACCGACGTTTTCCGCGCCGTCCTCGCCGCGGCCGGGCCGCAACTGCTCCTCGCCACCAACACCTCCTCGCTCTCCGTGACGAAAATGGCGGCTACGCTGCCCGCCCCCGAGCGCCTCGCCGGCATGCACTTCTTCAACCCCGTGCCGCTGATGCCGCTCGTCGAAGTTATCTCCGGTGAGCGTACCGCCCCTGCCACCGCCGACGCCGTCGCCCGCTTCGCCGCCGACTGGGGCAAGACCGTCGTCCGCGCCAAGGACACCCCCGGCTTCATCGTCAACCGCGTCGCGCGCGGCTACTACCTCGAAGCGCTGCGCATGCTCGGCGACGGCCTCGCCCCGCTCGACGAGATCGACCGCACGATGCGCAACCTCGGCCGCTTCCGCATGGGCCCCTTCGAACTCATGGACCTCGTCGGCATCGACGTCAACTACAACGTCTCGCTCTCCGTCTGGGAGCAGATGGGCCGGCCGGCGCGGCTCGCGCCGCACCCGCTGCAGAGGCAGCTCTTCGAGCAGCAGCACTTCGGCCGCAAGACGAAACGCGGCGCGTACTCCTATGAGACAGACCCGCCGACGCCTGCGCTGCGGACCGAGCCGCGCCCGTTTGCGCCGTCGCCGGCGATTACTACCGCCGTCGACGCCTTCGCGCTCCGCGCCAGCGAGGCGGCCGCCACAGCTGACCCCCGCGCCCGCTACATTTTCGCCCGCATCCTCGCCACGATCATCAACGAGGCCGCGTGGACCTATGATGACGGCGTCTCTACGATTCAGGACATCGACACGGCCATGCGCCTCGGCACGAACTACCTGCGCGGGCCGCTCGAATGGGCTGAACTCGCGGGCCGGGAGAACGTCGCGCAGCTGCTGCTCGCGCTGAACGACGAATCCGCCGACGGCCGCTTCGCCCCGGCGCGATTTCTGAGCGCGGCGGCAACCTGAGACGAAGGAAACCTCCATGCGCCAAGCCGTCATCATCGATGCGATTCGCACCCCCATCGGCCGCTACGGCGGCGCGCTGGCGGCCGTCCGCCCCGACGACCTTGCGGCCCTCGTCATCCGCAAGCTGGTCGAACGCACGAAGATCGACCCCGCGTTGATCGAGGATGTCTACTTCGGCGCCGCCAACCAGGCCGGCGAGGACAACCGCAACGTCGCGCGCATGGCCGCCCTGATCGCCGGGCTCCCCGACTCCGTCCCCGGCTGCACGGTGAATCGCCTCTGCGCCTCCGGCCTCGAAGCCGTCAACATCGCGGCGCGGATGATCGAGGCCGGCATGGCCGACGTGCTCATCGCCGGCGGCACCGAGAGCATGAGCCGCGCGCCGTTCGTCATGCCCAAAGCGTCCGAGCCGTGGTCGCGCTCGGCCGAGGTGTATGACACGACCATCGGCTGGCGCTTCACCAATCCGGCGCTCGCCGCGAAGCATCACCCGTACAGCATGGGCGAGACAGCGGAGAACGTCGCGCGACAGCACAGCGTCTCGCGCGACGACCAGGACCGCTTCGCCCTCGAGAGCCAGCGCCGCACGCATGCCGCGATGGAGGCGGGCCGCTTCGACGCCGAGATCGTCCCCGTCGAAATTCCGCAGCGCAAGGGCGAGCCGCTCATCGTCTCGCGTGATGAGCACCCGCGCCCCGAGACGACGCTCGAAGCGCTGGCCAAACTTCGCCCCGCCTTCGCCAAAGACGGCACCGTCACCGCCGGGAATTCGTCGGGCATCAACGACGGCGCCGCGGCCGTGCTGCTCGTCGAGGCCGCCACGGCTGCGCGCCTTGGCCTGCGTCCGCTTGCCGTCGTCGGCGCCTCGGCCACGGCCGGCGTCGATCCCGCCTGCATGGGCCTCGGGCCCGTCCCCGCGACGCAAAAGGTTCTCAAACGGGCCAATCTTCGCCTCGCCGACGTCGATTTGATAGAATTGAATGAGGCCTTCGCCGCCCAGGCGCTGGCCTGCATCCGCCTGCTCGGCATGCAGGAGATGACGATCAACCCCAACGGTGGGGCGATCGCCCTGGGCCACCCGCTCGGCTGCACCGGCGCACGCATGATCGCCACGCTGCTGCACGAGATGGTGCGGCGGGGGGCGCGCCGCGGCCTCGCCACGCTCTGCGTCGGCGTCGGCCAGGGCGTCGCGACCCTGCTCGAACGGCCGTGAAACGACGAGGCGCACGAATGCGACCCGATGACGTGCTCAAGTGGATCAAGGCCCAGCCGTTCCAGCCGTTTGTGCTGGAGCTGACCACGGGCCAGCGCCTGGAGGTGCGGCACCCGGAGTTGCTCTTCGTCGGCCGCAGCGCCTGCCACCTCGTGCGGCTCAAGGACGGTCTGTACGACGACTTCGCCGATATCGCGCTCGTACACATTGTCAAGATCGAGTCGGTCAACGGTGCGCAGAGGCGCGACGACCGGCCGTCGAGCGAAACGAATTGATCGAGGACTTTGTCGTGCGACCCGATGACGTGCTGGAAATGAAGAAGCATACGCCCTTCCAGCCGTTTGCGCTGCAGCTTTCGACCGGCGAGCGCTACGAGCTGCGCCACCCGGAAAACATCTGGGTCTCGCGCAGCGTCTGCTATCTTGCCACGCCCTCTGCGTCGGATGTCATCGAGCGCGTCGTCCACATCGCGCTCGTACACATCGTCAAGATGGAACGGCTGAATGAGGCAAAGCAGGAGGGCCGCAGGAAGAAAGGAAAAGCGCAATGAGTGCCGGTGGCGGCGATTTCATCGAACTGGGCGCGACCCTCAACGAGGACCCGCGCAAGCTGGCCGACTTCCAGGCGCAGATCGATCGCGGCGAGTTGATCGAACCCGACGACTGGATGCCCGACAAATACCGCGCCGGCATGCTCAAAATGACCGAGCACCACGCCAACTCCGAGATCGTCGGCGCGCTGCCGGAGGGCGAGTGGATCACCCGCGCCCCCAGCCTCCGCCGCAAGCTCGCCCTCACCGCCAAGGTGCAGGACGAGGTCGGCCACGGCCAGATGCTCTACCGCGTCGCGCAGGACCTCGGCAAACCGCGCGACCAGATGCTGCGCGACCTCGTCACCGGCCGGACGCGCTACCACAACGTCTTCAACTACCCCGCGCCCGCCTGGGCCGACGTCGCCATGATCGGCTGGCTCATCGACGGCGCGGCCATCATGAATCAGAAGACGCTCGCCGACGGCAGCTACGGGCCGTACGTGCGGACGATGAAACGCATCAATATGGAAGAGGCGTTTCACTTCAAGAGCGGCGAGGACATGGTGCTGACGCTGATGAGCGGCACGCGCAAGCAGCAGCAGATGTGTCAGGAGGCCTTCGACCGCTGGTGGTGGCCGGCCGTCATGTTCTTCGGCCCGCCCGATGGCGAGTCGCGCAACAACGCCCTCTTCCTCCAGTGGCGGATCAAGACGGCGAGCAACGACACCCTGCGCGAGCGCTTCGTCGATCGCTTCGCCCCGGCAGCGCTGGCGCTGGGGCTGAAGATCCACATTTCGGCGAAAGACGAGAACGGCCTCGTCTGCCGCCGGCCCGACGGCACGCCCGATCAGGTCGAAGACCCCGAGCTGCGCCGCGACGAAGCCACCGGACATTGGCGCTTCAGCACGCCCGACTGGGACGAGTTCTACCGCGTCATCAAGGGCGCCGGGCCGTGCAACGAAAAACGCGTCGCGCTGCGCCGCATGTCCTACGAACAGGGGCAGTGGGTCCGCCGCGCCGTGATGGGCTACGCCGGACTTCCCCCGAGCAGTAACTAGGCGGCAAGAAACCATGAACTGAGCTGTCATGCTGAGCGAAGCGAAGCATCTCGAATCACACAGGACGCCGGGCACGCCGTGTCTGGGTGGCAGGCCCAAGCCGGCGATTCGCCGCAGGCGAATCGATGCGCGGGCATGTTTGTCCGCTTGACGGAGTTTGCTGTGTCGAAAATCCGCGAAACGCCCGTCGCAGATCTGGGTGGCATGCCCAAGTCGGCGATTCGCCGCAGGCGAATCGATGCGCGGGCATGTTTGTCCGCTTGACGGAGTTTGCTGTGTCGAAAATCCGCGAAACACCGATCGCCGCACAAGGCGACCTCACCGCCGCCGTCGAAGGCGACGCGCTGCCCTACGAGGTGTTTGTCCAGCTCACGCGCGGCACGCCCCACCTCCACGCCGGCACCGTTGATGCCCCCGACGAAGAACTCGCCATGCGCTATGCGCGCGAGCACTACGGCCGCGATCAGGAATGCGTTCACCTCTGGGTCGTCCCGCGCAGCGCGATTCTCAGCACAGACTACGACCACGACCTCGTCTGGCGCCACTCCGACCAGACCTATCGCCTCGCGCGCGGCTACAAACAGGTCCGCCAGAAGTGGCTCCGCTTCCGCGACAAGAGCGATCTCGACGAATACCAAAGGGATGATCTCAAGCAGGCGTTCTAACTGCGCCGCCGCGCTGGAGACCGCAGAGCAACATGAGCACGTTGAAGCCCGAACACCGCGAGCCGCTGGCCGAGTTCCTTCTCGCCGTCGCCGACGACAAGCTCATGCTCGGCCACCGCAACTCCGACTGGACCGGCCTCGCCCCCATCCTCGAAGAGGACATCGCCTTCTCCGCCCTCGCGCAGGATGACATCGCCCACGCGTTGCAGTTCTACCAGCTCGCGGCGGACCTGCGCGACACGACCCCCGACGCCCTCGCCTACGGCCGGCGCCCCGCCGACTACCGCTGCGCCGCGATCGTCGAACAGCCCGACGACTTCGACTGGGCGCTGGCCATCTGCCGCCAGTTCCTCTGCGACCACTACTACGCGCTCGTCTTCGAGCGCCTGCGCCGCTCGTCGCATGCGCCGCTGGCCGCCCTCGCCGCCCGCGTCGCCGACGAACAGCGCATTCACCTCGAACACGTCGACGCCTGGATGGTCCGCCTCGGCCGCGGCACCAACGAGTCGCGCGAGCGCATGCAGAAGGCGATGCGCGCACTCGAAGACGTCGCTCCCATGCTCTTTGAGCCGACCGAAGGCCAGCCGGCCCTCGAATCCGCCGGCCTCTACCCGCCGCTCGATGCCGACATGTTCGACCGCTGGTCCACCGATCTCAAAAAGATCGCCGAGGCATCCGGGCTGGAGTTGAGCCTGCGCCGCCCGCGCGCCGACCCCGTCGGCGGACGCCGCGGCCACCACACGGCTGACTTCGCCCCGATGCTCGAAGAACTCACCGAAGTCTATCGCGTCGAACCGGGTGCGGAATGGTAACGCGCGACGACATCCTCGACGTGCTCCGCACGATCAACGACCCCGAAATGCCCATCAGCATCGTCGACCTCGGCATCGTCGAACGGATTACGATCGCGCCGCCCGCCGCGCCGCAGTCGTCCGTCGCGCCCGCGCCGCCTGCGCCCGCGCCTGCGCAGGCGCCATCCGCACTTGCGCATCCTGCACCCGCCGACGTCGAGATCGTCCTCCTGCCCACCTTCGTCGGCTGTCCCGCGCTGGCGATGATTGAACAGGAAGTGCGTGGCAAGGTCGCCGCGCTGCCCGGCATCGCCCGCACCACCGTCCACTTCACTTTCGACCCGCCCTGGTCCGTCGAGCGCATCAGCGAGCCCGGCCGCCGCGCCCTCGAATCCTTCGGCGTCACCGTCGCCGCCCCGCGCACCGCCCCCGACCAGCCCGCCGAGGTCTGCCCCTTCTGCCGGAGCACCGCCACTCACCGCGAGTCCCTCTTCGGCCCCACCCGCTGCCGCATGATCTACTACTGCGAAGCCTGCCGGAATTCATTTGAACCCCTCCGCCGCATCTGAATGTGCGAATCGCGGCAGCGCACACCTGCGCTCCGCGTTGACACTGCTTTCGCGCCCCCTCTATATTGCCCTGCGAGATCCATCGGGCCCGGCCGCCTGCAACGGGGTAGCATGACTTATTGGTGGCCTGCCGGTACGGTGCGTCCCTGACGCACCATTCTGCGACGCGCTTGCGCATCGACATCTGGGGCGACTCATCTGCCATGCCGAAGAAGAAACTCGACATCGGGCAGGACCTCTACTACCTCTCCATCCTCGACGTGGAGGGTCAGGTCGACGCGGCGCTCGACCCGAAGTTGGACCATGACATCCTGCTGCGGCTCTATCGGGCGATGGTGCTGACGCGCAAGCTCGACGAACGCATGATCGCCATGCAGCGCCAGGGCCAGATGGGCACCTTCGCTCCCGGCCGCGGGCAGGAAGCCACCCAGATCGGCCAGGTCTTCCCCCTCCACGCCGATGACTGGTACGCGCCGTCCTACCGCTCCTTCGGCGCACAGATCTGGCGCGGCTGGCCCATCGAACAGATCCTCCTTCTCTGGAACGGCTATTACGACGGCTTCCCGCCCCCCGCCGGCGTCAACGACCTGCCCTTTTCGATCGTCATCGGTTCGCACGTCCCCATTGCCGTCGGCGTCGGCATGGCCCTGCGCCTTCAGAAGAAGGACGCCGTCATGCTCACCAACTTCGGCGACGGCGCCTCGAGCGAAGGGGATGTTTCCGAGGCAATGAACTTCGCCGCGGTCTATCAGGCCCCAGTTGTCTTCGTCGTCGAAAACAATCATTATGCCATTTCCATGCCCGTAGCTGAGCAGGCTCGCTGCCATACGCTCGCCCACCGCGCCATCGGCATTGGCATGCCCGGCATCCGCGTCGACGGCAACGATGTGCTCGCCATGCTCGTCGCCACGCGCGAGGCCGTCGACCGCGCGCGCGCCGGCGACGGACCCTCGCTCATCGAGGCCCTCACGTACCGCATGGAAATGCACACCACGGCTGACGACCCGAAGGTCTACCGCGCTGACGACGAAGTGAAGGCGTGGGAGAGCAAATGCCCCCTCCGCCGCTTCGAAAAATACCTGACGCACATCGGCGCCGTCGGCCAAAAGGCCCTCGACGAAATCGAGCACGACGCTGTGGAGCAGGTTCGCCAGGCACGCGAAAAATACGAGTCCCTGGCCGTGCGCCGACCGGAGGAGATTTTTGACTTCACCTACGCCGAAATGCCGCCGGAACTCGACGAACAGAAACAGGAATACCTGCGCGACCTTAAGCGCCGCATGGAGAAATGATCGCGCGGAATGTGGATAGTCACATTCCCCAAGCGCCGTCCGCGAGCAATGTCATGGCCAAGCTGAACATGGTCGCTGCCCTCAACCTCGCCCTCGACCAGAACATGGCCGCGGACCCGGCCGTGCTCGTCATGGGCGAAGACGTCGGCGTCGACGGCGGCGTCTTCCGCGTCACCAAGGGCCTGCTCGAAAAGTACGGCCGCGACCGCGTCCTCGACACCCCGCTCGCCGAGGCCGCCATCATCGGCACCGCCATCGGCATGGCCGCGGCCGGCCTCCGCCCCGTGGCCGAGATCCAGTTCAGTGGCTTCACCTACCAGGCGTTTCATCAGATCGAACAGAACATGGCCCGCCTGCGCAACCGTACCCGCGGCCGCCTCACGGTCCCCCTGGTCATGCGCACCCCCTACGGCGGCGGCATCCGCGCGGTTGAGCACCACAGCGAATCCAAGGAGGCCTACTGGGCCCACACCCCCGGGCTCAAGGTCGTCATCCCCTCCGGACCGCGCTCCGCCCGCGCTCTCTTGCACGCCGCCATCCGTGACCCCGACCCCGTCATCTTCTACGAGCCCAAGGCCGTCTACCGCGCCTTCCGGGAGGAGGTCCCCGACGAACCCGAGTCGTGGGTGATCGGCCGGGCGCAGGTCGCACGCGAGGGCGAACAAATCACGCTCATCTCCTACGGCGCCATGATGCGCTCGACACTCGAAGCCGCCGACATCCTGGAGGCGCAGCACGATGTCCGCGCCGAGATCATCGACCTGCTCACCATCAAGCCGCTCGACACCGCGACGATCATCGCCTCCGTCCAGAAGACCGGCCGCGCTGTCGTCGTGCACGAGGGGCACCGCAGCTTCGGCGTCGCCGCCGAGGTCATCGCTCGTATCAATGAGCGCGCATTCGACTATCTCCAGGCGCCCGTTCGCCGCGTCACCTGCTACGACCTCCATTTTCCTTACTTTCAGGTGGAACAATATTACCTTCCCGACGCGGGCGCGATCGTCGCGGCCGCGCTCGCGACCATCGAGTATTGACCGCGCACGCTATCCGCCGGAGCCGCCCATGCCCAGAGTGTACTATGAGGTCACTGCCGCCATCCGCGACGAGCAGACTGCCGCCGCCTACTTCGACTGGATGCTCGGCGGCCACATCCGTGATGTCATTGCCGCCGGCGCCCTCACCGGCCGGCTCGTCCGCCTCGACGCCGATGGCTGCGTTTTCCTCGCGCAATACGACTTCGCCTCGCGCGCGGCGCTCGACCTCTATCTCCGTGACCACGCTCCGCGCCTCCGCGAGGACGGCATCCGTCGCTTCCCTTCGGAAAAGGTAACATTCACCCGCCGCACGGGGGAGATACTGGAAACATCATGACGGCCCTCCGCCCCCGCACCGACCACTGCCAATGACCCGCACGACGAATCAGTCCCGCGCCACCGCAACGCCGCTGATTGAAATCTTGCGCACGCTCTCGCGCCGCGTCGAACGGCTCCGCTTCGGCCCGCCCGTTGCCTGCGTCTACAACCCGCTCGATTACGCCCGCGCCGCGCACGAGCAGTACCTTGCGCGCTTTGGCCGGCCCCCGCGCGAAATCATCCTGCTCGGCATGAACCCCGGCCCCTGGGGCATGGCCCAGACCGGCGTCCCCTTCGGGGAAGTCGCGGCCGTGCGTGACTGGCTGCGGATCGACGCAGCGATCGGCCGTCCGCCGCACGAGCATCCCGCTCGCCCGGTGCGCGGGCTGCAATGCCCGCGCAGCGAAGTCAGCGGCGCGCGGCTCTGGGGCTGGGCGCGCGAGACGTTTACCTCGCCCGAGCGCTTCTTCGCCCGCTTTTTTGTCGCCAACTATTGCCCGCTTGCCTTCCTCGAATCGTCCGGCCGCAACCTCACTCCCGACAAGCTCCCTACCGCCGAGCGCGCGCCTCTCCTCGCGGCTTGCGACGACGCCCTCCGGGCCGTCGTCGACTGCCTCCGCCCGCGCATCCTCATCGGCATTGGCGCGTTCGCCGAGCAGCGCGCCCGCACCGCGCTTGCCGATTGCGACCTGCTCATCGGCCGCATGCCCCACCCCAGCCCCGCCAGCCCCGCAGCAAACCGCGACTGGCCCGCCCAGGCCGCCGCTGCCCTCAGGTCGTTCGGGATCAGCATGCCCTGCGCGTGATCCTCGAGCACCCGCCATCATCCGGTATCCGGGCCGTTGCGCTGTCTCAATCGCTACGGCTCGCGTTCGACTTGGCCGTCATACCGGCGCACACATTCCCCTTATCTGATTCGGCGCACGGCCGGTCACGCACGCCGCCCACGCCTCACTTGCACCAAACCCAGAGCGAATTGATTCACAGGCTGCGCCGCTCACCTACACCGTGCGAATCAGTCGAGGCTCAAACCGTCGCCGCAGTTCCGCGATCCAGCGGGGTTGCGATCTGGCGGGGCGCGGAGAGAAGGGGGTCCTGGTCGTGGCAAGGGCGACGAACCATTTCACGAGGTTGGTAAAGTCATCCAGGTGGATATGTTCGGGGGAGATTTTCCCGCGGTCGGGGTCCATGTTGTGATAGTTGCCGAGTGAGAGGCAGACGCCCCCGGCCGTGTAGCCGTACTCACAATAGGCTGTCGACTCGCATGAGCCGCCGTCCATCAGCTTGCGCTGGTAGCGGAAGGAGTTGTCGCGTTTGGCGAGGTCGTCGGCGACGGCGCGGCACCAGCTCGTGATCTGCGGGCTGAAGATGGAGAGGCGGTCGCCGACGCGCAGGACGGGGCCGTGGCCCTGGGGGGCACCGGCGAGGCGCGAACTGCACTCCACGCCGACGACGGCGCAGCAGAGGGGGAGCGTGCGGGCGGCGCAGGCGGCGATGCAGCCGGCGAAGCCGACCTCTTCGGCGCGGGTGATCATGGCGAAGACTTCGGCGGCCGCGCGGCGGGCGGAGAGGGCGTCGAGGGCGCAGAGGATGGCGGCCAGGCCGGCGATGTCGTCGCAGTCGCGGGCGAATACGCGGCGGCCGCGGATGACGGGGTCGGGGAGGTCCCACATGCCGAGTGAGCCGGGGGGGACCACCGCGCGGCGGGGGAGCTCGACGAGGACCTTGTCGGGGCGGCAGCGGACGGTGGTGGGGGGTTTGGTGTTGACGCCGGTAACTTCGCGGATGCGGCCGCGGACCCAGCCGGCGGGCGTGTGGAAGCGGACGCGCGTGCCGGGGAAGTATTCGATGAGGACGCCGCCCATCCACTGGGCGCGGAGCCGGCCGGGGGCAGGCGAGTCGAGGGCCTCGAAGCCGGGGTGGTCGGTGTGGGCGCTGAGGGCGAGGGGATGCGGGTTGCGGCGCGTGCCGTGGCGGTAGTGGAGCAGGAGATTGCCGAAGCGGTCAGCGCGAAAGGGGATGCGGCGCGTGGCGGCGAAGCGGCGGACGTAGTCGAGGACGAGGTGCTCGTGGAAAGGCGCAGTCGGGATCGTGAGGAGGTCGAGGAGAATGCGGCGGTGGCGCGAGGAGAGTGTTGCCATGGAGGTGAGTTTAGCGACGCATGAGGGATTGTGGAATGGCGATCCGGCGTCACCATCGTCGGCGGAACCTGAGGATCGCGAAGTACAACCAGTCGTAGAGCTGATCGATGCCTATGGCCAAGAATACGCCGCCTGTCATGGCGAAGACCAGCAGGAACAGGAACAGCGACCACGACAAGAGTCGTCCGAGCCCTGTCCGATGCCGAACGAGGTGGCGGATCGTGAAGGCCCACAGGAAGGTGCTTGCGACTTGGCCGATCGCGAGGAGGCCGTACACACCGACGATGGTGTGCACGCGGTACAGCGCGCTCAGGAGAATTCCGAAGGGGAGGAAGAGCGGCACGAGGAGGAAGTGTGCTGCAGCGTAGCGGAGCATCGTCCACCACGGCCAGAAGTGGCGGCGTCGGTCGCGGTGGCGTGTGAGCAGCGCGATGAGGGCCGAGGCGACCAGGGTCAACAGGACAATGTACAGGCAGGAAAAGATGGCGGGCAGGACCAGGTATTGCGCGAGGGGCAACGAGTAGGTTGTGGATCGCAGGCTTGCGTCGGCGATCGCGGAGATCGCGCCGAAGGCGGCGACCGACGCGGAAATCAGGACGACGCAAATGAGGAAGAAGCGTGCGGCGCGCGTACGACGCGGAATGAAGCCGAACGATTTGCAGAACGGCTCGGGCCTACCGACGCTGACATACGCCGTGTAGAGAAGGCGTTGGCGGAGGGTGAGCTGATCGGTGAGTTCCCAGGGCATCGTGTAGGCGAGTTCGTCGTCACGAATGGCGCGGAGGGCTTCGAGGTCGAAGAGGGAGCCGCACTCCGGGCAGCGGGCGGTGACGAGTCCGGTAAGGTTGTAGGCACAGGCCGGGCAGTAAAGCTGCTCGTCGTCCGGAACCTCGATCGCGCGATCGGTAACCTCTTCGATCTCGGTCTGCGAATCGGGTGTGGGTTCAAGCGTCATCCGCGCTCCGATGAACGCGCGGGCCGGCTGGTCAGAGAACGGATTCCTTCCAGAACCAGAAGAGCGCGAACATGATGATCGTGGCGCAGATGCCGAAGGCGCCGATGAAAAAGCCGAGCCAGGAGTGTTTGGTGCGGAAGTTCCGCCGGTTGCCGGCGCTGTTGAGTCCAAACCCGAAACCGATGGTGGCCAGCGCACCGGCCAAGAGCGCCGAAACGAGGATCATCGGGAAGCGGAGCGTCTTGGCGCTGTAGTAAAAGGTGAGGTTTTCGCTCTCAAAGCGGCGGAACATGAGCACGGCCATGCCCATGAGGAAGAACAAGCTGCTGAGCGAGAGGACGACGGAGGCGCTGGCCTGGTTTTCGGGTTTGCGGAGGCTGAACTTTGCCACGGAAGGTACCTCTCGGGTTTCCACATTGTGCGTCGGGGTCGCGGCGGACCTGAGCCGTTACTGTAGCCGGGCGCGGCGGACGGTACCAGCACGCGGGAGCGACCGGTGGTGTGCGCCGTGCGGCAGCGGGGCTATCATAGCGTATCCTCTTGCGGATGGGCAACTTGGGAGCGTGATGACGTGTACCCGGAAGTGATACTGGCGTTGGGAGAGGCGGCGCCGAGCTTCTGGACGACGTGGCAGAACGGGGTGTTTCTGCTTGTGTTTCTGGTGGGAGTGTTCTTTGCAGTGGCGGCAGTAGCTTCTTGGGATCGTGCAGGAATTGGGATGCGGCAAGTGGAGACGCTTGGGGGGGATGTCGCAGTGGAGGATGCGGTACGGTTGATCGAATTGTATGGAGAGGACGAGGGTGAGGAGAATCTTCTATATAACGACTTGTCGGATGAGGAGTTAGATCGGGCCGTTGAAGAGCTGGCGGCGCGGAAGCTCGAGCGGAAGGCGGGCGGTTCGGCGGATGCAGGGCTGGAGTTTGTGGGTCTGGGGAAGATTCCGCCGGCGGTCTTGGTTCCGACGTTCTGCTTCACCACTGCGACAAGCGGATGGGTGATGAATGGAATGGTTGTGGCGTCGGGGCGAATGCCGGGGGTGCTGTCTCCGGTGATCGTCGTGGTGGCGGTGGTGCTGGGGGCGATGGCGATGCGAGGGGTGACGGGGGCCGTTCTACGGCGTCAGCCGGCGTTCGGGGCGGCGCGGGGGACGGCGGGGAAGTACGTGGGGCGCGAGGCGGTGGCGGCCGTGTCGATCAGTGCGTCGTTCGGGCGAGCGCTGGTGGCGGAAGGCGACGGCGCCGCGCCGTTGCTGTGCGTGCGGGTGCCGGAGGGGAAACCGCCGATCGGGAAAGGAGAGGCGGTGCTGCTGGTGCGGTATGAGGCGCGGGCGGATGGGTATGTGGGGTTGCCGGCGGCGTGGGTGAAGCGAATGCGGGAGCGGGAGTCGCCAACGCGGTAGAATGGGCTGCGCGCGGACGGGGATAAAATTGGAGGAGCGGCGATGAAAGTTCAGGCGATCGAGGCGCATGCGCAGCAGGCGATGCCGATGGAGGGGGCGTCGGGGGTGAAGATGCGAATGCTGGTGGGGCCGGCGGAGGGGGCGGCGAAGTTTCACATGCGGCAGTTCGAGGTGGAACCGGGGGGGCATACGCCGCATCACAGCCACGACTACGAGCACGAGATCCTGATTCTTGGCGGGCGGGGCGTGGCGGTAAGCGAGCAGGGGGAGCGGGCGCTGCGCGCGGGGGACGTGGTGTGGGTTCCGGCGAACGAAAAGCATCAATTCCGTAATGCGGGCGACGAGCCGTTCAAGTTCATCTGTCTGATCCCGGCGCCGATGGACTGCTCGAAGTAAATGGGCGAGCCAGCCAGGATGGCGGGCACACCTTCCTTGTAATTCATCTCTACGCCGCGAGAATGCGCCGATGCGCAGTGAGGCAGGATTGCAGGCGGGCGCGGGCGCAGTGCCACACGGCGCGGCATTCGGCGCGGACCGTTCGCGCGTGCCGGTGGTCGTGCTGTTGCTGTTTTTCTTTTCGGGGGCGGCGGGGCTGATCTACCAGGTGGTGTGGACGCGGTACCTGGCGACGGTGTTGGGGAGCACGACGCAGGCGATTTCCGCGGTGGTGGCGGCGTTCATGGGGGGGTTGGCGCTGGGGGCGTTCGTCGCGGGGCGGAGCCGACGGAGCGGAGCCAGCGCGATTCAACTCTACGGCATTCTCGAGATTCTCATCGGGCTGTATGCGCTGTCGTTTCCGCTGCTGCTGGGGGCGACGGACGAACTGTACGTGCGCGCGTATCCGGCCATCAGCGGTCAGGCGGCGACGACGCTGGCGGTGCGGGTGCTGCTGTCGCTGGGGTTGCTGGTGCTGCCGACGTCGCTGATGGGGGCGACGCTGCCGATTTTGATCGTGGGGGTGGTGCGGGCGGCGGAGGCGGCCGCGCGGCCGATCGCGGCAATGTACGGGATCAACACGATCGGCGCGGTGGCGGGAACGCTGGCGAGCGGCTTCGTGCTGATTCCATTTCTGGGCGTGCGCAGTTCGCTGCATCTGGCGGTGGCGATCAACGTCGTCGTCGGCGTCGTGGCGATCGCGCTGGCGCAGCGGCTGGCAGCGCGGGCGGGGGCGAGCGGTCCCGGCGCGCCGGGGCCAGCGCCGCGGATCATCGTGCACGAGTTGTCGCCCGAGACGCGGCGGAGCTGGCGCTGGCTGGCGCTGATCGTGGGTGTGTCGGGGTTCGCCTCGATCGGGTTGGAGGTGGCGTGGACACGGGCGCTGGTATTGTTCACGGGCAACTCGACGTATGCGTTTGCAACGATCCTGGCGACGTATCTGGCGGGGATCGGGCTGGGGTCGTTGATGGCGGCGAGTCCGGAGCGGCTGCGCGGCCGGCCGTATTGGCGGCTCGGGCTGCTGCAGATGGCGATCGGGGTGCTGTCGCTGGCGCCCGCGCTCATTCTCTCGCACGGGTATTACGCGCTGGCGGAGCGGTTCGAGGGCATGGTGAACGTGTGGGCGACGGGGCTCGGCGTCAAGCTGCTGGAGGCGGCGGCAGTGCTGTTCGTGCCGGCGCTGCTGATGGGGATATCGCTGCCGCTGGCGCTGGCGCTGGGGTCGCGCGATCTGGGAAATACGGCGCAGGCAACCGGTTCGCTCTATGCGATCAACACGGTGTGCGCGATTGCGGGGTCGATCCTGGCGGGGTTCGTGCTGATCCCAGCATTGGGGAGTCTGCGAACGACGGCGGTGCTGGCGGCGATGTATCTGGCGTCGGGTGCGGGGCTGGTGCTGTTTGCGCGGCGGCGGGAGTCGACGCGCGCGGGGGCGTGGGGCTGGCTGATGGCGGCGGCGGCGGTGCCGATGGCGGCGTTGACGCTGACGGATGCGCAGCCGTTGTCGGTACTGAAGGACCCGAGCACCCGGCGGGAGTACGAATCGCGCGGGGGCGGGGAAAGCGTGTATTACAACGAGGGCGTGAACACGCTGAGCGAGGTGGTGACGGACAAGCGGGACGGGCGGCCGACGCTGTACGTGGACGGGATCAAGCAGATGGAGATCTCGTTCGAGGTGTTGCAGCTCAACATGCGGCTGGCGCAGTTGCCACTACTGGTGCATGAGAATCCGCGCGAGGTGCTGATCATCGCCTCCGGCGTGGGGGTGACGAGCGGGGCGGCGCTCGACTTCGCCGAGGTGGAGCGGGTGGTCTCGGTGGAGATTGCGGGAGAGGTGGAGGCCGCGACGCATTTGTTCGGGCCGGTGAACAACAACCTGGTGGAGGATGGGCGGAACCGGACGATCGTCGATGACGGCCGGCATTACCTGCGGACGACGGCGCGGACGTTCGACGTGATTTCGACGTCGGCGATTCATCCGAAGCTGAGTTCGGGGAATGCGTCGCTGTATCGGCGGGAGTATTTCGAGCTGTTGTTGCGGCGTCTGTCCGCGGGAGGTCTTTGTTGTCAGTGGGTGCCACTGGACATGGCGGAGCGCGAGATTCGCGACGTGGTGCGTACATTCGCCAGCGTGTTTCCGTATGCGAGTCTGTGGTTCGTCAAGGCGGCGAGCGATCCGGGGAAGTGGGACGTGCTGCTGCTGGGATCGCGGGAGGAGCATCGGTTTGAGGTGGCGCGCGTGGCCGCGCGGATGGAGCAGCCGCGTGCGCGGGAGAAACTGGCGCGGACGGGATTGCAGAGTGTGTATGAGCTGCTGGGGAGTCTGATTGTGGAGGGGGAGGCGCTGCGTGCGTGGGCGGGGCCGGGGGGGCGCGTGTATTCGGATGACCGGCCGGGGCTGGAGTTCGAGCGGTCGGCGTACGAGCAGGCGCGGAGCATCCTGTTTCTGCTGGATGCGCGGCGCGAACCGCGGGGCGAGTGGGTGGAGTGGCCGGGAGATGCGGGCGAAGCGCAGCGGATGCGGCAGGAGTGGTCGGCGTACGAGGCGTTTCTGGCCGCGCTGCTGGCGGGCGAGCGCAAGCTGCTGGGCGGGGACGCAGCAGGCGCGATGCAGGACTATTTGCGGGCGCGAAGCCTGCGGCCGGGCGATCCTGACGGCGAAATGGCTGTTCGCCGCGCTCAATACCGGCTATCCGGCTCCGCCGGAGGGAGGTGAGCGCCCATGTCCCGCAGGTGCAAAGTTCCGATCATCGTTTCGGATCATCTCTTCGGGGCGCGCCCGGATGCAGGCGTCCGATAGTGAGCGATTCTTCGGCTGTCTGGCGTGTTTCGTCATTGTCTGGGGCGGTCTGCCGCGATAGGATGATTGATTGACATGACGAGGGATTCGGGGAAAGAACGACACAGCCTGTGGGGGGCCGCCGCAGCTTGTGTGGGTTCGCAGCGGGCTTCTTATCGGCCGGGGGCAGCGGACTCCATCCCGTCTCGTCTAAACGTCTGAACAGTCTGGAAAAAAATGCTTTTTTCATGGCAGTTCTAACCCGCCAGGAGAACTCGCAGATGTCACGCACCCTTTGCGCGCCGAAATGTCGGCCGCCCTCCTCGGTCTGCTTGTCATGGATCGCGATGATGCTCGCCGCGTTGCCGACGCCGGGCGCGGTGCTGCCGGAGGCACAGCGCGAGCTGATCCAGGCGGACATTACGGGGCTGGAAACGGCCCGCGGGCTGACCCCGGTCAGCGTCGAGCCCTATCTCACGC
>CAZNDQ010000006.1:0-25856 GCA_964571825.1 uncultured Planctomycetales bacterium
GCATGATCTCGTGCAACTCGCTCGAGATGTTGAATGTCTGTGGGACTACCCCGTCGGTTTCAGCGTCAACCAGATCGAAGTAGCGCAGCTCGAACACCAGCGTCAGCGGGTTGTACGACGACACCCACATCCGATGTCTGGACCCATCGTAGGCGAACCGATGGTTGATGACCTCCTGTACGCTTCCCTCGGGGTACTCCCACTTCACATCGTCATTTGCGCTGATCGCCGCCGTTTGCAGAGCGAGCCACGCCCATCCGTTTCGTCCGCTGACGCCATAGACCGGAGTTGTGTAGACAGTCCGCCCGAGTTCGGACTGCAGGCGCCATGCGTGTGCGTCGCCGGGGATCGAGAACCCGTTCAGGGTCCATGCCGGCGCGAACCCACCATCACCGTGCCACACGCCATCGTCGTCACGTCGCCGGATGCCGGACCCGGATACCCCGTTGGATCCGAATAGGTGCCAAGTGTTTTCACCAGTGTTCCATCGGCGGATCGGGATGCCGGCATGGAAGAAATTGCTGTCATGTGCAATCTCCCAACTGCGCGTCCATCCCTCTGTGCCGGAGACCTGTGCGAATAACGCCTCGAGGCCAGGAACATATCGAACAGTCCCGGCAGCGGGTATGGTGCCGTTCTGTGCCCACAAAGTCGGGTACGGATCCGTGAAACCACTTAGGGGAGCATACTCTGCAGTGAACGAATAGGGGTCTACTCCGACAACGGTCGGCGCGACGTAGCTCCAAAGGATCTCCTGCGTGAAGTCAATCGTCGCCTGATAGTGGTACTGGTCTGGCACCCCATTGCTCGACCATCCGGCGCCGTCCGGGCGCGTGTAGAGCTCGGCGGACACTTCCCCCAGCAGACAGCCAGGCACACCACCACAACGCACAAGGATCCGAGTAGGCGCTCGCCAGGCGCGCAACTGGTGATTGTCCAGTCGCGACCACACCGCTGACTGCGAACCGGGCTCGGCCTGACGACGCGAGGCCCGCTTCGGGTTCATCCCGTCGAACGTGCGGATGGCGACGATGGTCATGCCGGAACGAACTCGTAGCGATTGCGATCGACGAATGCAACTAGCGCGGCCCCGGACACGGTGGTGCCGCCTGTGCCAACACGCCGCAGGATCACACGCAGGAACGCCACGCCGCCAGTTACCAGCCCCCCGGACCCGATAACCGTGCGCCGGTGGGGGAGCGCCAGCGTTGGCGCGGCGCCGTCCACAACCGCGCCGCCGGCGACCGTCCATGCGCGGATGTGTGGGATAACTTCGGTGTCGGCGCCCCCGGAAAGTTGAATGGCGAGATTCTGCATCTACGTCTCCACGTACCTATCGGACTGCTGAATCACCAGGTGCCCCCAGGTGAACCCGCCGGACCCGTATCGATCGTCGGTGTGCGTCAACAGCAAAAACTTGTCACCGTAGGGGAAGATGTTGGTGTGCGGCTGCGTGTCGCCGCTAGGCGAGTCGAGAACGTAGTCCAGAACACCGACGTAGGTCATGCTCTCATCGTAGATGATTGCGTTCGTCCGGCCGCCGCCGAGAATCCACCGTTGATCGGACGCGATGGCAATCTTCGGCCCCTCGTAGACGGTTCTTGACGTGTCCTCATCTACCGATGACCACGACACCAAGTCGCTCGACGTTGCCGCGGCGATGTAGAAATTCTCCGGCGAGAAATCGGTATCGGCGGTGACGACATAGGACAGCAGCCAGTCGTCGCCTGCCTTCACGATGTAGGGATCGTAGACCCCATACGACCCCCCAAGATCACCGGGGAGCGACAACGTGGACATGCTGTCGACTACCGAAGCACCGGACAGCAGATTGCCGCCGCTGATGGTACGCACAAGAATATCCAGCGCCCCTCCGAAACCGTTACCCCAGGTAGACGTCAGCAACATCTGGTCGCCGTTGTCCAGCACGACGATCTGCCCAGCGTGATCGTTCTGCCGGCTGCCGCCACGATCGACCATGATGACCCCGGTTTGCGTCATCTGGTACTCGGGCGTGCTGTCGAGCGCGAGCTCGAACACGCCCATGTAGCTTGTGCCGCGCGGATCCGGGCACGTTGCGGTCAGGTAGACGTGGTCGTTCTCGATGTCGTATGGCGACCCGTCCTCGTTCGTGACGATGTACACGTCGCGCAGTCCGACAGCCCCGAACCTGCCCGCCCGAAGGTTGTCGAACACCCACTCGGATGAATTCGCGGTTGCGGCAGAGAATCCTGGCGCCCATCCCGTCAGCGATGTCGCCTTGAAGTCCAGAGCCGAACTGATGTCCGCGCTCGTTGCTACGGTGAACCCGGACCCGGTGTCGACCCACACGACGGCGGAATTCGCGACCAGCGACAGCGCCAATGAGTACGGCGCCGACGTTGCGAACGCGACGGACGCAAACCAGGTGATGACCCCGCCGTTCTTGACCTGTATGCGGATCAGGTTGTTGCGGTCGTCGACACTCGCCCACACGAAGTTGTCCGCGTCCTTGCAGACCCCAACGCCGATGTTGTCGTAGGACGTCGCGGTATCGGGGTGCGACACCACGTCGATCTGCACCCACACTTGCGGCATCGTCAACTCATCGCCGACCTTGATGACGCTACCACGCGCGCCGGACGTGTTGTTGTCCAGGATGGCTTGCCCGCCGGTCACTGTGAACGTAGCGGCAGTGCCCTCGGCGTAGTGGGTGAACTGCCCGTCGTCTGCATCGAACGCTTCGTTCAAGAACTGTAGTGCGAATGGCATCAACGCCGCGCCCCCCGACGCAGCGAGGTTGATGGAATGGACCACCGAGAACTGCATTTGCGCTGGGGTGCGCTCGACCATTTCCGGCTCGGGGTCCGGTCCGCCGCCACCTTCGCACGGACCGATCACCATGACTGGCGCCTGCCACGCGCGCAACTCCGTGTTGTCGAGCCGCGTCCAACTAGCGACCTGCGCTTGCTCCTTCGGGATCAGGCGCGGGCTCTCTTTCGGCATCACGCCGGAGAAGATCGGCACGAAGTGAATCATGGTTGCAGAGCGCGTTCACGCGCGTCGTCGATCGCGATCCGCAGCAGTCGGACGGCGCAGGCGACATCCGGGTCGCCTTCGGTCTGCTGCGCGAGCCAGTCCTCGGCCGCTTCGGCGACGCCGAGCGCGTAATCCCTCATCCCGCGTTCGCGCGCGATCCGCAGCGCGTCGGCGAGTAGCTCAAGCCGTTCAGCGCGCGTCATGTCTACGCGCATACGCCCGCTCCCGGCCCCGGCGCACGGCTACAGCGCGCACCGCGCCGGCCGACACCAGGTAGTCGTGGATCTCCCGCCACATCCGGCGAGTGAATCGGCCGTGCAGCGCCGACAGATACGCCACGTCGCCCGCCCACGAGACGGTAAGCACGGCGTCGAACGGAGCGCCCCAAGCGAACGCGCCCGGCCGAGCCTGCAACCGCAGCGTCTCGATCAGCGGGTCGGCGTGCAGCGCCACGCACTACCGGCCAATCAGTAGGGCAGCAGCTAATACGCCGATGACGACGGCGCCACAGAAGATGCCGAACAGGATTAGCAGGTCGATCCACATCCCGAACGCCTCCGTCAGCCAAGCAGCCGATGCAGCCTCGATCACTTGCGGCCCTTCGCCCGCTGCTCTGCTCGCGCGGCGGTGACGGCGTACAACTCCTGCATCATCGCGCCGAGGTGCCTCAGCACCAGACCTTCGAGCGCGATCAGCTGCGCCTCGTCGACGCCATTGAGCCGATACGGCGGCCATTCGGCTCGGTCCATCGGCCCGCCTTCGGGTCCGTACCGGAATCCGCCGATCTCGACGCTGAATCGCTTGTCCATCGATTCCTCCTGTTGCGCCGGCTCGGCCGGCTTCGGTTCGGTCGCGCGCACCACGCGCGCGGCCAGTTGCTTGAGCGCGCCCATTACTGCGTGGTCCCAGGCGCTGCCGGCTCGGGAAGCACCACGTTGAATTCCGGCACTCCGCTGATGCGCAGCGTGCAGCCGGCCTTGCTGTGGTCGCGAACCTCGATCACGAGCGACGACATCTGGTCGCGCCAGGTGTACGCCTTCGTGATGACCCTCGCCGTGGCCGGCGGGCGCCACGCATACAGCGGGTACGTACGCCGCAACGTCACGCGGCCACGCGCATCCATCATGGCCGTGATGATGCTGGGTGCGTTCGGCAGATCGCAGGTGACGGCGAGATAGCCGGGCACGTTCGCGCTGGCCGGGACGAACGGCACGAGCGGATAGTCGCCGTTGCCATTCACCCGGAGGTAGGCCGTGCGGCCTACGGTGCTGATGTAGTTGCTGCTCATCGTCGCACTCCTAGTCGGGTGTCGATTGAGAGACTCCGCGCGCCCACCCCTGTAGCGCGTGTAGTCGCGACCGGCACTGCTCGTACAGCTCGCCGGCCGTCGCGATCCAGCGCGCTACCGATCGTTCGCTGGCTCCACCGCCGGCAGGTCGATCACCAGCAGCGGTAGCGCCGGCATCGGTTGAAGCAGGCTCGGCGGCGGCGGTGCCGGACGCACCGTTACTGTCGGTCCGCTCACGGACAACGGACCGCTCGTTGAGCAGCCGGACGAGAGCAGCATCAATAGCGACGCGGTGAGCGCGCGCGAGGCGGTCGATCTCATCTCGTGTTCTCCTTGCGTGTTCGGCCAGCGCAGCGCGATGTTCCTCGGCCTGCGCCGCCAGTTGATCGGCCAGCGTGCGGCCGCGCTCGCGCCATGTCTGCGCCTCGCGCTCGGCTGCGACGCGCTCGCGCTCTATGGCGGCGACCTCGGCCTTGCACTCCAGGTCGCGGCGCGTGTAGCCGGCCGAGTCGCCGGTTGCGCGCATGTACCACGCGCCGCCGCCGGCGACGAGTGCTGCAATCAGGAGCGCGATCAAGCTAGGCATGATGCGCGGCCCCAGCCGTGCGCGTAGTAGACCGGCTCTAGGCGCAGCAGGATGCGGCGCGGATACTCGGCGTTCTCGCGTTGGTTCGCTGGCGTGATGCCGGGATTGATCTCGCACGTCGCGTCGAGACAGCGCAGCGGGTCAGGCGACACGGCTTTGCGACGCTGCACCCATCCCAAGCCGCCGTTGTACGCCGCCAAGGCGAACGCCATGCGCTCGCACGAGTCGGCACCGTCCGTGCGGGCGTGCAGGAATGCCATGTAGCGGGCCTGCGCGAGCAGTGCCCACCGGGGGTCGAATGGCACGACGTCGGCCAGCGCCGGGTCCGTCGTGCCGATCCACGCCGCGGTTGCCGGCATGAACTGCGCGAGCCCCTGCGCGCCCGCTCGGGACAGCGCCCGCGGGTTCCAGGCGGACTCCTGATGCACCTGGGCCGCAGCGGTCGATGTCGGCGCCCGCAGCCCCCATACCTGGCGCCAGATGCGCACCAGGTCGCGCCGGTGCTCCTGTGCTGCCCGCGGGATCTCCTGCCCGACAGACGGAGCCGGCGTCAGCAAGAGCATGGCGAACAGCGCCGCGCCGAGGGCGGCGCCGAGAACCACGCGCAGGAATCCGGCCCGCGCATGTCGGACGCGCGCCGCGCGCGCCGTGCGCGCTCGCAGCAGTTGTCGGAACCCGATGATGAACGGCCAGTCGGTGTGCGGGTACACGCTTCCTCCGTCAGAATGCGTTCGCCATCGACAGCATTGACGCGGCGACGATGATCGCGCGCCGCAGTTGTGCAGCCTCGAAGTCGGTCCCGCACAGGTCGTGCGGCCGGGCGTAGGGGAACAGCCAGCGATCGATCCAGTAGCCGAGCACGCCGCCTGCCGTGACCATCAGCATCTTGTTGACCATCGCGCCGACCAGCAGCGGGGCAACTTGCCAGACGACCCATGCCAGCAGCGCGGTCAACAGCAGCCCGGGCCACATCCGGCCGAGTCCGCGCCCGCGCACCGGCGCGACGAGCGCCTCGATCACGTCGTCGATCCTTGCGCCAGCAGCGCGAGACAACTCACGGAGTCGATCCATCATGCCTTCCTCGCTTTGCGCTTCCTGCGCGCTTTTCCTGCCCGCTTGAATCTCTGCCACGGATCGTTGATGAACTTCACGCGCCCTGACGCGAACACCGCCAGCAGGCGCCGCCCTGCGCGCCGCGCGTTCGACAGGGTCGAGTAGCCCTGCTGCGCGCCCATGTTGATCTGCCCGTTCGGCGCTTCCATCCTCAGATACCAGCGTCCGTCGTTGCCTGGCAGTGGGGAGAGTCGGTAGTCCCTCATATCAACCCCACAGAACGCGCGATGTAAAGCAGCGTCACGCCGATCATCGCGATCACGGCGCGATCCATCCACCTGGCGGCGCGCAGCGAACTGACTGCCGAGCGCTCGAGACTGGCGATGCGCACTTCCATCCGCTCCAAGGAGCCGAACGCGCGCTCGAGCGCCCGCGACTGCTGCGTCTGCCGTTCCTCGACGAGTGCGAGCTTGGTGACCGCCTCACTCAGCTTCGTCAGGGTCTGCTTGATCTCGCGCACGTCTTCGTTCAGCGCGGCCCACTGGTGGTTCTGAATTCCGTCGGTGCTCATGTCTTCGCTGTGATTCGGGAGTCGACGATCACCACCACGACCGCATTCGCACCGACCGCCGCGCGAGTCCCGGCACCCTTCACACCGGCGTTCACGTCACGAACACGAAGAGACGCCGCGAATGTGCGCGCCGCAACTCTCGCAGTAGCCTCTGCACCGTAGACGCTTGTAACGAGTCCACGCGCCCGCACGATGGCTCGGATGCCGCGGTAGTGACCACCAGGTTGCCCGATACGGGTCGGCGCCGAGCCGCCCGTTGTCGCGCCGCCGGAGCCTTCGTAGACCTTGGTCTTCTCGGCCGGCGCCGCACCGCCGACAGTGGCCCCGCCGGAGCCCTGGGGCGTCTTCTCAACGACGATCGCGGCCGTGCCACCAGTCGCCGCCCCGCCGGAACCGAAGTAGCCGGCGTGCTCGAAGTCCGTTGATGCGGCCCCGCCGGCGATCGCACCGCCTTCACCTTGGGCCGCCTTGACGACTGCGACGCTGGCGCCGCCATCGGTCGCCGCCCCGCCGCTCGACTGCGCGGCGCGAACGCGCGCGATGCCGGCCTCGCCCCCTGTCACAGCGCCGCCGGATCCGACGGCGACCTTCGTGACGCAGACCGCCGCAGCGCCGCCGGTTTCAGCCCCGCCGACGCCGGTATAGCTGGCCTGGTCTGTCTGCTCGTAGGCGCCGGATCCGCCCGTTGCTGCACCGCCCGACGCGATGTAGTCCTTGACCTTTGCGACTGCGGCGACGCCACCGGTCGCGGCGCTGCCGACGCCCGTGTAGTGGTACTCGACGGCGCCCGTGGTGAACGAGCACGCCGCAGCGCCGCCGGTGATCGCCCCGCCAGAACCGACGATCGCAACGACCTTGGCGGTCGATGCCGCGCCGCCGGTGACTGCGCCGCCACTCGGGGCCCATGCGCGTACCTTCGCCGACTCAGCCGCGCCGCCGCATACGACGCCGCCCGAGCCAACGTACTCCAACTGGTTGACGAACTCGACGCTGGCCGCGCCTGCGGTGCCCACGCCGCCGGCCGCCGCCGGCGCCTTGGTCTTGGAGACTGACGCCGCCCCGCTGACGGTGGCCCCACCGGCGCCGACGTATTCGGTCAGGTCGACGAACTCGCTCGGCGCCGTGCCGCCTGTCACCGCGCCGCCAGAACCGGCGTAGACCTTGATCTTGCAGACCGCTGCGGCGCCGGCAGTGACCGCACCGCCCGAGCTCGTGAACTCGTAGACCAGAACCGACTCGGCCGCCGCCGTGCCGGCCGTTACCGCCCCGCCGGACGCGACGAAGGCGTGAACTGTGGCGACGCTCGCAGCACCCCCACAGGTCACGCCTCCGGCACCAGCGAACGCCTTGATGCGCGCGAGCGTGGCCGCGCCGCCGGTCAGGGCACCATCCGTGCCCGTGTAGTGCTTGACCTTCGCCGCGAGCGCCGCGCCGGCCGTCTGCGCGCCGCCGACTGCGACCCAGGACTGGACGACGAGACGCGCCGTCGTCGCCGCGCCGCCAACTACCGCGCCGCCAGCGCCGACCGTCGCCTTGACAAACGAGGCGCCGCCGCCGCCGCCCGCGGTGCAACCGCCCGAGCCTGCGAACGCTTTGGTGCGCGACCTGGCCGCCGTACCGCTGCCGGTTACCCCACCAGCGGCTCCGAATATCTTGAGCTTGGAAACGGCTGCGGCGCCGCCAGTGGTAGCACCACCGCTGCCTGTGTACTCGTAGGTCGTCGGTGCTGCCGCCGCCGTCTCGAGGACGACCGGCCCGCCAGGGATCTGATACGCCTGCGTCCCGGTCTCGAGCAGTACCGGCCCGCCCGGAATCTGGTAGGCGCGGGTCATAACGTCAGACCACTACGCCTGCCTGATGCAGATAGAGGGTCTTGCTGGCCTTGGCGACGACGATCCGGCACATCAGAGGGCCAGCTACTCTCGGCGCGATGGTCACGGAAAGCGTCTGCTTGTTCGGGTTAGAGAACCCGCCTATCCCAGTCCACGTTTCGCTGCTGTTCGGCCAGTCGGTGCCCGCCGCGAGGATGTCTGCCACGCCGCCGCTCACCCATGTGCCGAGCGTGTCGCTTGCGGACTCGCGTACAAGCACTTCCGGCCAGATTTCAGCGTCGGTCAGGTCAGTCGCCGAGTCGTGGACGATCTCGAACTCCACGTCGACCGTGCCACTGACCACATCGTTCCAGACGGTAAACTCGTGCGTGTAGAACCGCCCCGACAGATTGTTGCAGTTTGCGTTCGTGACGATCTTGTGCGAGAGCCTCGTCGTGCCGTCATACGCCCCGCCATCCAGATAGATCCCGGTGTCGTCACGCAACGAAGCGACGAAATCCTCGATCCACAACTTGTAGTTGGTGCCGCCCGCATCGCAGTCGTACATCTCTGCGCGATTCCCGGCTAGCACGGTGCCGTCAAGCAGCGAACCCGACCAGCTTGCGGGCAGTTTGCAACGCCTGACAACCAGATCCAGAGACCCGGATGCCTGTCCATTGGCAATGTGCATCCCGGCGTCCGCCGCAGAGAAATCGACCCCCGAGATACGAACGTTCGCCGGATACCCGGCCCCGCCGGCGATCAGCAGGTAGTTTGGCGACGTGCCCATAATGAGCGCCCCGCCGTTCCACTCCAGATCGCCGCCGTACACCAAAATTCGCTGCGACGCATTGGCGAACTGCACGTCGCAATCCTTGAGCACCGTGCGACTGGTTGCGGCCGGCGCACTGCTGCACACGCGAATCGTCGCGCTTGTTGACGTTGTTCCGAGCCGTAAAAGGCACCGCTCGTAGGTCTGCGCCTGCGATGCGGACGGATTGCCCTGCAACGCGACAAAAGTGCTATTGGACGACGATCCTGCGTGAAAATGAATTCCATAGATATAGGCGTGCCCGCCGGTAACCAGGATCGCGCCCGACGCCGTCGTTTTCACGACTGCGCCAGTTGCGAGCGCCGTGGGTGGCTCTGGATTCCCCGTATCGTCGCAGCACAGCACCCGGACGGGGGAGTTCGCCGTGCCCGCAAGCGTGATGGTCTGCCACGCCGCGCTGGACTCGGAATGGCCGCTCGCCACCCATATCGTGTCGCCAGCCGCGTCGATGGCCGCCGCACCGGCAAGCGTCGCTTTCGCCAGTGCCCACGTCGAGCCGTTGTCGCTATTGCTGCCGTCGGATGACCTGACGTAAATGTCCGCCATCACTCACCCTGTGCCGCTTTGACCGCCGCCCACGCATCGCGCAATGGCTCGAGCTTGTTCGCCTTGAGCGCGTTCCACTGCTGCACGGTCAACCCGAACGCATTGCGCACCTGATTCTCGGTCACGTCGCCAACGGCGATCCGCCGCATGATCCAGTGCGCAATGCGGGCGCACTCGGTCCGTTCGGCGTCGCGGAACCGCTCGCGCAGTCGGGCGGCGAACTGCTGCGGCGTCTGATGGCGCAGGCTCAGAGCCACGGCTACACGTCCTCGTTCAACAGTTGCTCGAACTCGGCCTCGGCGAGCTGCTCGTCGATGCGCGCTGCCGCCGCGGCCAGGTGCGCGACGTACTCCGCGTCTCCCCATCCGGCCGGTGCGAGATACATGCGCGCGTGTGCACCGCCGGCGTCGTCCACGAACGACTCGGTGACGTAGCGCCGACCGTCGGCCTGCGTGTGAGCGTCAGGGGTGTAGGTCGAAGATTGCATCAGACATAACCGAAGCGATTGAGCGCTGCCTTCGCCGGTCGGCGCGTGGCGGGAATCTGGTCGGCGCGGGCCTGCGTCAACTCGCGCCCGTAGGCCGGCATCACGAGGATCGTGCGGCCGTGCGCATCGACGACGTGGAACTCTGGCTTGCCCTGGTGGCGCGGCACGCCGGCCCGGCGCTCGAAGGTGCGCGGGCCGCGGCGTTCCATGACCGCGGCGTACCAGAAAAGCCCGACTCGGCCGTCCTGGTCGACGACCCACATGCCGTGTCGGAGCATGGCGTTACGCCAGTTCGATGTACGGCGTTACCTTGATCGCGTCACCGTTGTTCGCGATGTTGTAAGGGCCGTCGCTGAACACTTCAGCCCACATCAGGATCGTCGATGTCGTCTGGTTGACGACATACCCGTAGACGTCCTGATTCTGCGAACCAGCGCTCGACGTGAACGTCTGCTGCGCGTAGCCGGCGTAACTCGGCGCGCCCTCGGTGATCGACCACGACGCGCCCGTCAGCGTCGCCGACGAGTAACCCGTGAAGTCGGCCTCAGTGTAGGTGGCGTAGGTGTCGGTCTCTGCCGGCGTGGTGTTGCTCTTGAACAGGTGCAGCACCAGGTTTTCCGGCGCGGTGTGGTTGACGATGCACTTGAGCATCCGGCCTTCGCCGACGTTGGGGACAAGCAGAGTCATGTCGTAACTCCTTGGTCAGAATTGACTGCGAACCTTGAACTTCACGATGTCGAACACGGTCTGCACCGTGTCATCGCCGAACGTGATCTCGATCTCACCTTCGTAGTAGCCGGGCTCGGCGAGGGTTTCCGCACCCCATGCGAACTCGACACGCCCGCCGAATCCCGCCACGTCATACGGCGATGCGGTCGTCACCGTGCCATCGTCGCGCTCGAACCCGGCGGCGAGGGTGCCAACAATGGTGTCCGTCAGTGACGTCGCGCCGGCCGCGCGAAAGCGCAGCCGCACAGTGCTCCCGACGAGATCCACGGGGTTGCCGTCAGCGTCGCGCAGGTTTGCGATGACGGTCGGGCGAGTGTCGCCCTGGACGAGACGAATGCGTTCGCTCACGACTCACCTTACTGCGGCGTGCCGCGCTGGCTGGCGCCGCCGGCGTTGGGATTGTCGACTGTCGTCGGCGCGACGGCCAGCGTGCCCTTGAGTTCGATCCCGAGCGCGTTGGCGAACGCGGTGTAGTGCGCGACCGCGCGCTGAGCGTTGGCAGCGTACTCTGCATCCTTGCTGTACGCGCGGTACAGAATGTAGTCGACCAGCGGGTTCGCGTAGATGTCCGGCACCGAGATGTTTCCGGCGACCGACGTGTAGGTAACCCCGTCAGCCGGCTCCACGATGTCGGTCGGGAGCTTCGAGTAGATCAGGTCGACCGACGCGCCGCCGATGATCGTGTCACTCGGATCGCTCGCCGGCGGGTAGACGTAGAACACGCTCGGATCGCGTGGGTCGTACATGAAGTGCAGAATTGTCGGCACGCCGGACACCGTGTGCCATCCGGGCGCCTGGGCGTCGAGGATCTCGCGGTTGCACATCCTGATCGCGCGCCCGTCGGTGTTGCGCACGACGTCAATCAACTTGGTGCCCCCAGCGGGGAGCGATTGCTTGGTGCCTTCGACCAGAGCGACCGCGGCGTTTGTGACCATGCTGTCCGGGCGATGCGCCGCGATCTCACGCTGGCCGTCGTTCAGATAGCGCACCAGCTCATTGACTGGCCAGCGAATCGACGTCCCGTCCTGCAGCGTGTCCACCACCCGACGAATCACCGAAGATGCCGTGATAGTCATCTCACCCTCGCACTGTCAGAACCACTTGACGCACGCCCTCGGCGTCGCCCCGGTATGTCCGCGCCACGCCTCGACGCTGGCGGCGGCGATCGCGGAGTCGAACTCCGCGCGCGCTGCGGCGCCAAGCGCCGGCTGGAACCATTCGGTATTCGGCATCAGCAACAGCGCCGAACGCGCGCCGGCGGCGATCGGCTTCGCGTAGTGCGTCCACAGGATCTCCGGGGCGCCTGTCGCGGCGCGGCTCGGCGTCAGCGACACCTGGATTCGCAACTCGAGCGCCGCGGGGTAGTCCGCGCCGAGCCAGAACGTCTTGCGCTCCGGCGATGCCACGGCGGCCACGCCGATCGGGTACTCCTGCGGATCGCGCGCGGCGTCCCGGTATGCGACCACGCTCGCCGCTGCGTCGCCGATCGTCGCCTTCTCGATCCGCACGACGTCGGCGCCGGTCGGGATCTCGAGGTCATACTCGCGCAGGTTCGCGGCGGTGACCGTCGGCTCGAGCCACTCGCACCAGACGCGCGTGCGCCGGCAGAACTCGTCGGCCGCCGCCTGCACTTCCTGATCCATCATCGGGTACGGGCAGCCGCGCACCCACGGCGCCAGCAGCGGATGCCAGTCGGACCAGGCGACCGTCGTCACTGCGGCGGCCTTTCACGCCGAGGGCGCCCCGGGCGGCGCTTCACAGGCGTCTCGGGGGCCGTCGCCGCGGCATCCTCCGGCGGGCCCTCCATGTTCGCTTCGTCGCCTTCCACACCGAGCAGGCGTGCGGCGCTCTCATGGTCATCAGCGTCTGCCGGCTCGAACATCCCGCCGGCCAACAGGCGCGCAGCGAGGCCGCCCACGATCGGCACATCGCACACCAGGTCGCCGCGCTCGTCGGGCGTGAAGACAAACGTGTCGGCGCCCTCGCGCACGATCACGGTGCCGTCGCGTCTCGGGGGGATCAGGGTCACCAACTTCATCCGCGCCTCACCAGAAAAGAGGGGGAACCGAAGTTCCCCCGCAAAGACGCCGCAGCGCCGCCAGCGTCACAGAGGAGACCCAGAGAAACCCGCTACTGCTGCCGGTACATCACCGTCACGCCGAGCGTGCCGGCCGCCGCCACGTCAGGGGCGGTCGTGACCTTGACGCCGATCTTGCGATCCGACGTGCTCGCCGTCGTCTGCGACAGCGCCTTGCTGACGACGGCGGACGCCGTGCCCGCCTGGCCGACCGTGAGCCCCGTGCCCCACGTCGTGTCGAAGTCGGTCACGCCGCTGTTGAGCAGGCCGATCGACATGACGACCGCCGGGGTGCTGTCGGTGTCGAGATCGTCTGCGTCGACCCACACCGCCAGCGGCACGCAGTTGGCGGGCAGGATGCCCACCGCGCCGATGACGTCCGCTGCCAGGTCGTCCGTGGCGAGTTCGATCTCGTAGCGCACCCCGACGACGTTCGCGTTGTCCGGCGTGACCACCGGTTTGCGGCCGTTGAGGTAGTCGTTGCTGTTCGTGAAAGCCATGTCGTTACCCCCTTGTCCCTTTCGCGTTCAGCGAGCCGCAGCAGCGGTGTCGCAGGCGAACACACCGAAGTCCATCGCGCCCGCCGCCGTGGTGAATCGCGTCTTCTTGACCCCGAAGATGCTCGAGGTCGAGATCACGACCTTGTCGCCGTTGTCGCGGGTTTCCTCGTGCCAGTCGAAGCGCAGGTTGGTGCCCGGGCTGCCGAACGCCACGACGGCGGCCTGCGCGCCCATGAACAGCGCCCGCGCTGCCTCGACCGCGCCGGCGCCGGCCGTGTCGAACCGGATGACGTTGCGATGCGAGTGCAGGATCACGCCGCGGTACATGCCGAGCGCGCCCCTGAACATCGGACTGGCGCGCCCCTCGGCGCCCGCCGCCGCCTTCTGGATGTCGAGCCACTGCCCGGTGCTGGTGTCCGAGCGGAGGTCGTCCTCCTGGAACGTGTGCATGACCAGCACGAACGTCTCGTTGCCGTCGATCTTGCACGGCTGCAGCACCGGGATGTCCGTCGCGCCGCCTCCCTGCGCATCCGCCTTGGTCTTGGCGCGGTCGATCATCCGCAGGTCGATCTTGTCGTTGCTGTCGATGTTCGTGAAGTCGCTCGCGTTCCCGCCGTAGACATGGTGGCTCGAGTCCGGCGACGCCAGCGAGTTGTTCGCGCGGCCGGTGAAACTCGTCGGCAGCAGGAAGTTCTCGTTGATGCCCCGCGCGCCCGACAGGTAGACGAACAGCAGTTCGTCCATCAGGCGCGACCACCACGACCCCTGCTGGCGCCGAGCGCGCTCGCGCAGGTTGTGCAGCGTGCGCTTGCGGGTCATCTTCCCGCCGGTGTTGACGCCGCACCGCGCCTGGTCGATGTAGATCGTGTCGGTGTAGAACCGCTGCGCTTCCTCGTTGCCCTCAAGGATGTCCTCACCCTCGACCGGCGCCATCTTGAGCTCGGCCAGCAGGTCGTAGCTGATCTGCTCGCCGGCATCCGACTCCAGTTCGGTGAGGATCTGGATCGGCGTCTCCGCTTCGGCGCCGCGCGCCATGAACCGGCTGTTGAAGTACGACTTGTGGCTCGTGTCGAACGCCAGCAGGCTCGCCCAGCGTTTGATTGCCTTGGCGTCGTTGACGCCGATGATGGTCCTGGCCATGTACGCGCTCCCGAAAGGTTGATGCCAGTCGGAGCACGTCCTGCGCCCGCCACAAACAGAAATGCAGCGTCAGATTACGACGCTTGTAACGCCAACGGCCGCATCGTCTGCGGCCGCAGTTTCTCGATTCGCACATCGCGCGGTGCGACCACTCGCAACCGCGCAAGCTGCCCGCTTTTGCTCAGCAATTCGATCGTCACCCCGGCGAGCGACAGTTGCTCCCCGGGGCGCATGTCGACAATCAGTGCTGACCTGGTGTCGTGTGTCACCGCGACATGGAGTAGCGTTCGCGCTGCGCCGGCGTCATCCGCGCGATGGCCGACTCGAGATCGGTCCCGTCGAGCGCGTCGATGTCGGCGAATTCGCCCGTCACGTCGCCCGGCCCCTCGCCGCCAGGCACGTTGGCAAGCGACGGCGGCACGGCTGCCAGCGGCGGGCGGCGCGAGGGTTTCGCGGCAGGCGCCGTCGCGCCGGATGGCTCCGGTTTCGGAGCCGGCGCGCCGCCGTGCAGCGCCATCACCCGACGATGCGCTTCGGTCAGGAACCACTCGTGGGGCTGGTCGGCGTTCGCTTCGTCGGCCGCCAGCGCACGGACAAACGTGTCGAGGTCGCGTGCCTTGGCGGCATCCTTGCGATAGTCGAACCCGCCGTCCGCAGCCGTGCGCGCCGCAAACGAGACGACCGCCGCCTGCCACCGCTGCGCCTGCGTCTGCGCGGTCATCTCCGCTGAGATTTCGGCCTTCGCCCTCGCGATCGTCAGCGCCTCGCGCTTGGCGACGAGTTCGTCACGCTGAACTTCGTATTCGTCGAAGTCCAACTCCCCGGCCTGGAATTTCGTCTTGAGCGCGGCCTGCTCGTCGGTGAGCGTCTTGACCTGCGCATCGAAGTCGGCCGGCAGTGCAGCGTCGTATCGCGGCACGAAAGTGTCGCCGGTGGCGGCGGGTTCGGCCGAGGGGCCCGCTGCAGCAGCGGGTTCGGCCGCCGGCTCGGCGTCTGCCGCCGGCGCTTTCGCCTCGGCAATGGCGGCGGCAGCAACCTCGTCGTTGTCGTCGCCTTCGTCGTCGCCTTCGTCGTCGTCGTCGTCGTCGCCGGGCCCATCACCGGACGCATCGTCGGCGAGCTTGCGCATCGCGGCGAGTTCGGTCTCGGTGTACTCGGAGTCCTGGATCGCTTCGCGTTCTTCGGGGGTCAGGGTCGCCAGTTCGGCGTCGGTCAGCGTACTCATGCGCGCTTCTCCTGCTGGTTGGTCATTCGGATTTCTCGCCGGCCACCTTGGCAACCTCGAGCATCTTGCGTTTCGCGAGGGCTTGCACCTGCGCAAACCGCTTCGCGTCGGCGCGGATCATCTCCGCTTCCATCAGCGTGCGCAGGTCGGACTCGACCCGCCATTCCTCGTCGGCCTTGATCTGGACGACAGTGTTCTTGCCCTTGGCCATACTTGCCCCTTGGTGTGCTGGTGTGTGACGCGCCGCTACTCTTGCACGCTTGTCACGGCGCCTTGCTCACCCTGCGCTAGCCGCGCTTCGGCCGATTCCAGGCGTGAGCGCATCTGCGCGATGGCGCGATCGCTGGCCGCCTGGATCTCTGCGACTCGCAGTTTCGCGTCGGCGTCGATCCGCGCGACTTCGAGCCGCACGTCCGCCTCGCGGGCGATCTGCGTGGTGCGGTTCGCGAGTTCGGACTGCGCCTTGCGCAGCGCCTCGCTCACGCGCTCGATCTCGGCTGCGGCCTGCTGCCGCACATTCGCAGCGTCGACGCCAGCCGCAGCCCCCGCGCCCCCGCTGGCCAGGGCCGCAGCCTCGACCTCGAGCTTCGCCGCGCGGGCGTTGATCTCGCGTACCTTGGCCTGCTGCTCGGCGAGGGCGGTGCGGGCCTGCTCGCGCTGCATCTCGATCGCCTCGGCCTGCATGGCTTGCTGCTGCTGCAACGCCTGCGCTTCCTCCGGGGTCTCCGGCTCCTGGTCGTCCCGGTCGCCGGTGATCTTGCGGATCTGCTGCACGATCTCGTCGCGGTTCGGCAAGTCCGAGAAATCCATCGCGATCGTGAGCAGCCGCAGAGAAACCTCCGGCGGCAACCTGGTGGCCAGCTGGTTCAACGACTCGAACATGACTTGGCGCAGCGTGCCGGCGTAGTCCTGTTCCGACACCACGAAGTCGGCCATCGACTGCGTCAGGTCGTTGAGCCACCGCACCTGACCGTCAGGCTGAACCTCCGGTTGGTTGACCGTCACCCATTCGATCGCGCCACGGGCGCCGACCAGTCGGATGACTTTCTCGTCGGTGTAGAACTGCTCGACCAACGAGAGTTGTTTGGCGCCCTGCTCCTGGGTTGCGAGCCGCAGGTTGTCGAATGGCTCGGTGGTGACGACGCTGCCCTGCAGCTGGCGTGCTTTGATCGCCTCGCCCGAGACTGCGTTGGTCTGCCGGCCCAGGTTCTCGTCGCTCACGCCGGCAGATTTCTGGATCGCGGTCGCCGACAGCGCCATCATCTGCAACTGACCGTTGGCAGCCTCCGAATCCCGGCGCAAGAGTAGCTCTTTGCCGGGTTTTTTCACGAGTACCCCGTCGGGCCGGTCCGCCTCGTCCCGCAGGTTGTTCCAGTCGTCGGTGGCGCCCTCGTCCGCGATGATCTGGTTCGTGTTCAGCAAGAACAGCGCCTTGCTCGCACGCTTGTTCAGATCGTTCTGGACGTCGCGCACCCTGCGGACCACCCCATAGGGCAGCCTGTCGCGACTGCGCCGGTAGCACCAGATGGGCGTGAGCGAGAACCGGTTGTGCCGGTACGCACTCGGCACGAGCGCCAGCAACGCAGCCTCGACGAACACGGCGCAATGCACGCGCATCGTGATCCTGTCGATGATGGTGGCCCGCTGACGAGCTACCGTGTCGGCCAGCACCGCATCGCGCGCGTCGAACAGAGCGCCCCGCAAAGGCCCGTCTCCAACGAAACGCGCCACGACCGGCTTGCGGTACTGGCACTCGATCAATCGGACCCTCCGGCGCTTGGCGTCGATCGACGCGCCGGTGCCCGACGCATGGATCGTTCCGCGGCGGGTGTCAGCACCGACGTCGTATGGTGTCTGCCATGCGTCTTCGTCGAGCTCGTCGCCGGCGCGGTGAAACGGCGCGTCCTCGGCTGCCTCGCGGATCTTGTCCGCACGATCAGGGAACATCGCCAGCGCAATATCCTCGTCGACCCAGCGCCACCGGAAAATGTAGCGCGCATCCGCCAAGTCGGGTTCGTATGCGGCCGAGTCCCACAGGATGTTGCGCCAGCTTTCGTAGCGCGAGAACACCGGATCCGCGGTCGGATCGTCGCGCACGCCGTCGTCGACCCATCCCACGCCAACCTTGATCGCGTCGGCGAACGCGCGCGACCGCACGAACGTGCAACGGTTGACGTCGGACACGTACTTCAGAACCTTGGTCTTGATGTCCGCCAGATCGACATCGTCTTCGGCGCGCGGCAGCACTCGCCAGTCGACTCGGGAGCGGCGCTCGGTGCCGATCAGCCAGTCGACCATCGGCGCGATCTCGTTGTAGACGAGCGGCTGCTGGCCGCGGTCACGGAGTACCGCAGCATCTTCGGGATCCCACTGCAGGCCGTCGTAGTAGTCGGCGTCGAGAGCCATTTCGAGCCGGTTCGCGGCCTGGCGGTCTCGTTCGTAGTACCACCACTCGAGCAGCCGCCGGAATTCCGCCCGCGCCTCGTCCTGGTCGAGCGGGTGAGCGACGGGGGTCGCGAGCTCGGTCGAGTAGCCCACCGCGTCGGCGTCTTCGCCGATCACCCGACGCGGCAGCGGCCGGACGTTTCCGAACGGCTGGCTACTCATACTCGGCGCCCTGCTGCTCGATCCTGATCGGTTCGGCGGCGATGTCTGCGCCGTCGGCCCGCAGGGTCATCTGCCCGAAGTCGCCCGGCCGGTACTGCGGCGGCGGCGCTGACGGCATGCGGATCAGGTCCGGCAACCCGTCGATGATGATGCCGGCCAGGCGGACGCAGTTGCGAGGCGTCGGCTCGATCCCTAGCACAGAACAGGCCTTGGCGGCCTTCTGCGCGACGACGGAGACTTGTCGGGGATCCGAGTCGTCCCAGGTGTACGCGGCGCTTTCCAGCACGCAGTACCACGGTGCCCCGGGGCGATGCGCGGGCGCCAGCACCAGAGCCCGCTCGTCGTTGATCCAGGTGTAGATGCCCACGACATCGCCGTGCGCGCGCACGAGATGGGCTCGTCGGGTGTCGAGGACTGCCAGCATGCCGACAGAATGGACGCTTGCCACGGCGGGACACGGGGCCATCGCTCTGCCACGTCTACGCCGGTCAACCAAGTCACGGATCGACTACGCGGTCACGATATGACGGTCGCGCACACAGAAAGTTGTTGACGCCGCGCTGATTACCTGATGTAATCCACCGTACCGACCCGGCGGCTCCGGGGCACATCAGACGCCAGGCCAGCAGGCCACGTGCGCAAGGAGCAGACGATGACCACCACCACCACCAAACCGTTCTGGATCGGCACCGAGTACGACGTCTTTACCGTCGGCCAGGTGGGATTCCTGGTCGAGATCAGCCACACCATGAAAGGCTGGACGCGGCGCGAGTTACGCGACCACCCCGCCCGGACTAACCAGTCGTGCGAAGCGCGGCTGTACGGCTGGTGCGGCACGACCAACGACATCTACGTCCACGCCCAGGGAATGGCCCGGGTCGAAAAGGTCGCCCGGAACGGCCGCGCCCTGGTGCGCCTGCTCGACGGCGACGAGATGATGGCGGCACTCAGCGACCTCGGCTACCCGGACCTGATCAATTAGGCACAGTAATCCAACAGGAGAACAGACATGAAAGGCAACGCATCCATGCCGGAATTTTCGATCGTCTTCGACTTCGTAACTCCGCCCGAGTGCGCCGGGCAGATCGTCGAAGTCGCGTACGCGCTCGCTGCCGACGCGGACCTGATAATCGAGCGCCGGTTCGACCACAGCGACCGCACAACGACGTACTACGCATATGACGGAGGGCTTGGCGAGGACTGGTTCGAGCCGCACAACAGGGCACCGGAACTCGGCCGCTGTATCGGCCGCTGCACCGTGATCGACCAAGGGGGCGACTGATGGCCCGCCGAACGACGATCTACCTGACCGACCGCGCCGAGTCCGTGCTCGCCGGCGGCGAGAGCCTGTCCGGCGCGGTCAACAGGGTCGCGGATCGCTACTACGAGATCGTCCGACGCGCACGCATCAATCTGTCGCCGGCCGAGATCGACGCGATCCGCGACGCGCTCAACGGCTGGCTGGCCGAGCCGGCCGCGACGATCGCCGGCGGGCCCGCGCTCGAGGTCGAAGACGCGCTCGCCGACGGGCTGGCCGAGCGGCACGGGATCGACGGGCCGGCGTTGGTGGACAAGTTGATCAAACTGACGTTCGCGCAGGAAGTCGCCCTCGTCGACTTGATCGAGCGGTGGTGGCGGGCAACAAAACCGCAGGGATAGCGCCTACACGGCCATCGGCGACCCGCGCCGGCGCAACCCCGTAGTCCGATTCACGCCAGTCGACGCGAGCAGTCGCTCGGCGACGATCGCCATCAGCCCGAATGCGTCGGCGCCGTGCGACGACCAGTCGTGCTCCGGCCCCAAGCCGATGTCGCGCTCAGGATCCCGGCGCTCGTGATACCAACCCAACGCCTCGAGTCCCGGCGCCGTCGTCGGGACGTCGGCCTGTTGGCCAGCCGCAGGTTCGTTGAACCAGCAGGCCGGGAACACCCGACGGCCGGCAGCGATGCGCGTGGCCGCAGCGCCGCGGCCCTGATTCGGGACCACTTCGGTCGCGTAGCCGGCATCGCGCAGGGCCGACTCAGGAGACACGTCGAACACCGTGTCATACGACGACCCGTCGTGCGGCAGCCAGACCTCGCAACGGCCCGGCGTGTAGCCGCGTTTGCGCGCCCACTCGATGTGCGTCGCGAGCGGCTGGCCTGACGCCTCGTAGTAGTCGAGTACCCGGATCTCACGGCCCACGAACTGCGCAACCCACCAGACCCACGAATCGGCCCTGGCCCCCGTCCCGCCGATGTCGGTGAACAGCCGCAGCGGGAGGATCGGGTCGGCGGGCACGACACCAACGCGGCCCTCCTGCCGGGCCTTCGCGAGCACCTGGGCATAGTAGGCACCAGTGACCGCCGTCGCGTACTCCCCCTCCCACACATGCGGGTAGCGGTCCGGCTCGTTAGCCAGACAGTCGAGCCGTTCCTGGTTGAGCACCGCGGGAAACATCGGGTTGTCGGACCAGTTGGCGCGCACCACGATCGCGTCCGTCGGTGGCGTGCCAGCACGGAACATTGCGTCGACTGGATCCGTCTTCCGGCGCGGGTTCCACGAGAACCAAATCTCGGACCCCTCGGTACGGATGGTTGGCCTCAGTAGCTCGAGCGAGCGCGCAGAGATCGCCTGCGCCTCGTCAACCCACGCCCGCCCGTAGCCCTCGAGGGACTTGATCGACTCCGCTGTGTGATCGGCCATGCCGGTGAAACCGATGACGCCGTCACCCGGCGTTGCGATGACTTCGCGGTAGACCTTGAACAGCCGCCCGACGCCCAACGCTTCGAGCTTGTCCTCGATCAACCGCTTGGACGATTCCTTGAGTGCTCGCTGGACCTCGCGCACGCAGACCGACCGCAGCCCCGGGTTGGCCAGGTGGTCCTCGATCAGCCGCTCGGCGAAGAAGTGACTCTTGCCTGACCCACGACCGCCGTGCGCCCCCTTGTACCGCGACGGCTTGATCAGGGGCACGAACACGCGAGCGGTGTCGACCTTGATTTCCACGTCAGCCCTTGTCACTCCCGTCGACGATGCGTCGCACGAACTCGATGGTGCCGTCCACTTTCCGCCGGTTGTCGGCCTCGAAGATGCCTAGGTGCTTGCCCAGCAGTTCGAGCGCGCGCACCTTGTCGTGCGCCTTCACCCGCAGGGATCCGCCACCCTGCGTCACCGTCTGCGCGACCTCTGCGACGGCTGCCGCATCCTCGTCGGACAGGGCGGTGCTTTTCCGCAGCACGACGCCATCCGGCCCCCAGGAGACGAGTTGCCGCTGATCGGCGAACGCGATCCGCACGAGCTCCCGGACGACCTTGTCCTGCGTGACCTCGACCCGTTGCTGCAGTGCGCGTTGCCTTTCTGCGACAAGAGCGGCAACATCAACCCGGGTGAGCAGCCGCGACGCCGCGCGCCGCGCGGCTTCCGCCGTGCATTTGTAGCCGGCGCGCAGATACGCTTGCGTCGCGTTCGACGGGTCGGCGACATACTCGTCCACGAACCGCTGGACGCGCAGTGTTATCGCGTGCTTGGTCATTCATCCTTCTCCACCACGGCACGATAGCGCAGATACCGCGGGTTGCGCCGCGACACATCCGGCAGAGCCTCGATGCACCCTTGGGCGCGCAGGAACAGCAGCGCCCAATCAACGGCTTTGTCCGTGCGCTGGGTGCGCACCATGATCGACTGGCGAGTGAAGAACCGTCCGGGGTGCTCACGCAGCAGGGTGAGCACCGCTACCGCAGCGCCATCCGGCCGCGGCACGCCTGGCGGGTGTGGGTTGTGCGCCGGGGGGCGCGCTGGCGCCGCTTCGAGGACGGCCAGTTGGCGAGCGATCCAGTCAACGGCGCTCGCCATGTTGGTTCGTGGTGGTGTAGAACTCCGCCTCGGGACCGCACGTCTGGCCGACGTCACGCGCGACGCTGGTGGCGATGATGCCGTGCGAGTTGACGAGTCGCGGATGCAGGCAGCAAGGCACCCCATACTCGCCGCCATTCGGTGAGCGCACGCCCTGGGCCAGATACCAAGCGCAGGTCGGGCAGTCTCGCGCATCGGACCGCCTGCTCATAGCTGCTGCGCCGCGATCAGCACGGCGATCGCATCGGCCTCGTCGTCGTACTGCGGGTTGTACCCCATCGCCCGGACGGCCTTGAGCACATGGGCCTTGGATGCGTTGCCCTTCCCTGTGACCGCGCGCTTCGCGGTTCCGACCGGGATACCGCGGTACGGTATGGAGTGCTTCTCGCACCAGGCCGTGAGCGTCGCCAGCAGTCCGCCGTAGACGTGCGCAGCGTCGACGCCCAGGTGCCGGCGGACTTCCTCGAACACGACCTCGGACGGCGGTTGCAGCGCCCGCTGCTCATCGAGCCATCGCTCGAACCGCAGGAACCGCATGCCACCGCCCTCGTACCGTCCGCCGCGCAGGTCGATCCACCCATGGATGATCTTGTTCCAACCGGGTGGTCGCGCTGCCCAACCGGTGCGGGTGCCCAGGTCGATGGCGAGGGTGGTCATGCGGCTACCTCGAGCAGCTTCGTGTCGTTGGCGCGCAGGACTGCCGGGCCCGTGGTTGCGGCGCCGTGCTCGAGCACGCGCCGCGCTCTGTCGGCGTCGCCGATCAGCACCGGCTCTGGCGCCGGATACCCGCGGTGCCCGTTCTCGTGCTCGATGATGCCGCTCAGGTGCGCGGGGTACGGCGGGATCTCGCTGCGCATGGCGTACCCCCGGTAGCGCGTCTCGAATTCCTTGGCGACGAACGGCCAATCGGTGTCTCCGCGCGTGCCCAGCAACACCCATCCGCCCATGTCGCTGGCCACGCGATGGATCAGCGGGTCATCAAACGCGACCGATGTGTAGGTGCCGACCGACCGAATCGCCCAGTCGACCTTCGCCCACGCCTGCTGCGCAGCGTCCACGGTTCGCCCGCCGATCATCCTCGTGATGTCGGCCGGTTTCGGCATGAACTGGCCGGTGTCCGGGTTGACGACGTGCCGGCCCATCGCGTCGCGGACTGCGACCAGATCGAACGGGCGCAGGGCTTGCCACCACACGCCCAGCGCGAATTTCGTCAGGTCGCGGCCGTAGAAACTGTGGACGCCCTGCAGAAGTTCGACGAAGTCGCCGTGGTCGTCAGGCTTCATTGGTCTCCCCCATCAACTCGGGCGGCAACCAGTCGGCCGCCACTTCGGCGTTGCGCCGCTCGAGCTCGGCCTGCTTGGTGTCCCGTGGCGACACCGCCCCGGTAGCCGCGACCCGCGCTGCCTGGCTCGCCCATCGGGTAAGGATCGCAGCGACAAGCCCGATCCCGATGCGCTCCCCGCGGTTCTGCCGCGCCGCTTCGTCGCAGGCGGCACCGAGCGTTTTGACGCCAACCCCTTGCTCCGCCAGGGCGATCAACCGCGGATCGTGGCCATGCGTCTCGACGCCGTGTCGTCTGGCCTCGATCGCAAGTGTGACGGCATCGCATGGTGGGTCCGGCTCTGGCTCGCGAGCGCGCTCGCGTGCGCGCGCGCCTTGAAGCACCCCTGATACCGACCGAAGGGAGGTATCAGAAGGAGAAGATGAAGAAGAAGAAGAAGAGCCGTCACCTTGATCTTCACCCCGCCGTTCACCTTCCCGTTCACCTTCCCGTTCACCTTCCCGTTCACCTTGCCGCCGGCTTGGTGCATGGCGTGGTGTTCGTGGATCGTCAGGAATTTGGTCGTCGGGGCCGGTGTTCGGCGTTGGTTTTCCGGGCACTGCGCCGGACGCTCCGAACCGGGTGGATGCCCCCGCGTGACGGCGGACATACTCATCCGTCACCATGCGGCTCGAGTACCAGAGAGGGCCAGATTGCTGCTGGATCAACACTACCGGCGCGCCATCTTTGCGTCCGCTGCGCGGGACGTATACGCATTGTTCGTCGATCCGCACGTCGGACCCCTTGAGCACACCCTTTGTGACAAGGCCGCGCAGTGCTGGCAACGAGCATCCGACCGCCTGCGCAATATCCTTGAGCGACCAACGCAGGATCCCGTAGTCCTCCTGGTCGTGCATCAGGCACATGACGTCCATCCAGATGCCCTTCTCGGCGTGCGAGCAGCGGCGCAGGTTGCTGTTGCCTGACCAGTCGCCCGGGTAGAACTGGAACGACGGCCGTTTCATGCTCTCTCCGATTCGTGCCGGGAACCCAAAGCCGCCTGGGCCATCCGGAGCACCGTGCTCGCAACTTGTTCGCCAGCTTCGTGCCGCTTGATGATCCGATCTGCCCATGCGAGGCCGCCCCGCCTCGTGGTGACGGCTTGCGCAACACCGGCGAGCTCGCGCTCGACAACCGCTGGTGGTGCCGGCGCCGGCGCCGGATCGGCTTGATGGCATCCGCAGTGGGCCACGAATTCGTCGAGCGTTGGCGGCCAGTCGGCGCCCGAACTGGTCACGGTCTGGCTCGCGTTGCGCAGGGTTTCGGCGTCGCAGCCAGCAAGTCGTTCGGCCCATGCCGCCACGGTGGCCTCGCGGTTTTCCGGCGCCAGAAGCACACCAACCTTCTGCACGCCCCATGCCCGCGCGAATCGCTCGAACACGCGCTCGACCCAGGCGTCAGGCAGTGGCGTGGTTGTCATGCCCGCACGGCCTCCCACATCACGCCGAGCGACCCGTGGCCCTTCGCGCGTCGGTACGTCACGCTCGAGCGCCTGATGATGCTGGCCCGGGCTGCGCGCATGAAGACTGGCCCCCAGGCTCGTTCCTCGAGCGTCACCAACCCGTGCAGGCGAGCCATTTCGACGACTGCCTCGGCTGGGAACGGCCCCGCTGCTGTCGCGGAATACCACTGGACGAACCGGAAGGCCTGTTCGGAGAACCACTCACCAGCACCCGCCTGCGCCTGCTGCATACCCCGCGCGCCAGCGGCAATCGCCTCGTCGATGGTCATCTGATGACCCGTCACGGATTGCCCTTCCCTGCGGCATCCGTGCCGCTTCCGTTGCCACCTGTGACCGCCTGGATCACGCTGGCGATATGGACCTGCTCATCCGCCCAGTGCGACAACACTTCAATCGCGAGTTGGATCCTCGACATTCTTCGCGCAACGGACACGGCGTCGAGCACGTCCACAACCCGCTTTGGCGCCATCCCGCGCAACTCGATGACCGATGGGTTTTCGTCGTTCACGTCGACGCTGCGACTGGCGCTTCGGTTGACACGTCGGTTGACACGTCGCTCGCCGTCTCGGGCGGCCACTGCGGCGCCCCCGGGGAGCCAACCAACTCCGGCCAGATCGCGCCCCAATCGTCCGGGCGCAGATCCCAGCGGCGCACGGCGCCTTCCGTCGCGCGTTCGATCTCGACGCAGCGTTCGATCGAGAATGGCCGGTGGCCCGTGACCATCTGCGACAGGTACGACGGGCAAATCCCCATCTCTGCGGCGAGTCTC
>CAZNDQ010000007.1:0-6397 GCA_964571825.1 uncultured Planctomycetales bacterium
GTCACCTTGACCGCCTTTGCCAGTTGCTTGACGCCGCGGCGGATCGCCTCGCGGGCGTCCATGTCAAACACAATGTTCTTCGCTGCCATGCTTGTTTTCTCCCGACAGTCGCGGTGGTCGCCCGCGTTGCGTGTATGTTGTCCGTAGATTCCGAAACACGTTGAACTAGCTTTGAGTCACGACGGCCAGCACGTCCGACTCGTCGAGGATGAGCAGTTCGTCGCCGTCGATCTTGACCTCGGTGCCGCCCCACTTGGTGAGCAGGACCTCGTCGTCCTTCTTGACGGTGAGGGGGTGTCGCTTGCCGCTGTCGAGGAGCCGGCCGGAGCCGACCGCCAGCACGCGGGCGCGTTGCGGTTTCTCCTTGGCCGTCTCGGGCAGGACGATGCCCCCGGCCGTACGGTCGGAGGACTCCACGCGCTTGACGACAATCTTCTCACCGAGGGGTCGAATCTTCACCTTGGCCATGTTGCACTGTCCTTTCCGTCTTGGTCGCTTGTCGCGGATGCCGGGTTGGGCCGGCGCACTCCAACCGGAAGAGCCGTGCGCCGGCGTACCAAGCTCCAAGCAAGGGCCGTGCCAGTCCCTTTCGGTATTCAATGGCGGTCCTTATTCCTTGACTAACAATGGGTTATGCCGCCAGGCCGCTGGCCATCGTACGCCGCGACCCGATGCCAATGTGTCAGCACGACGGGCCGCTGTGACAGATTGGCAGGCGTCATTTCGCCGCCGATTCCAGCTTGCTCCGGACAGTGGCGAAGGTCTCGAACGCTTCTCGGCCGAACAGAACGAAGCGGGCCCGCGTGATTGACGGGCGGGCGTCGAGTTCGCTAACTACCGTGGACAAGGCCACTTGTGCGGCTAGTTGCATGGGGTAGCCGTAGACGCCGCAACTGATCGCGGGGAACGCGATTGAGCGACAGCCGTGTTCGCCTGCGAGCTGCATCGCCTTACTGTAACAGGATTTAAGCATCTCGGGCTCGCCGTGGGCGCCGTCGCGGTAGACCGGCCCGACCGCGTGGATGACGTATTTCGCGGGGAGGTCGTAACCGCGTGTGATTTTCGCCGAGCCGGTGGGGCAACCACCCAGGGTGCGGCATTCGGCGAGAAGTTGTGGGCCGGCCGCGCGGTGGATGGCGCCGTCCACGCCGCCGCCGCCGAGGAGCGACGAGTTGGCGGCGTTGACGATGGCGTCGACGGCTTGCTGCGTGATGTCACCCTCGACGAGTTCAAGGCGATGCCAGGCGGATCGAGTCATGGGCCGGTCTCCGTTCGGAGAGAATCCCCAGCGGAGGTGGATTCTACCGTTTTGCCATGCTGAGTACCCGTCCGGAGCCGAGAATCGGACCCACATTCTGTGACGGGTAATTTGCGTAACATCATTGGCAATAATGACTTACACGCGGGCCGGGGATTTGCAGCCCCTGCGCTGTCCGGTCGAAACAAGCGGCATGCAATATGCTCATGGTGGCGCGCGGTATGACGCGCATACAGTGTCTGACGAGGACGGATCATGGCCCGGAGCATATTTGTTTGTGGAACCTCGCCCGAGGCCGGCGGAAGCATCATCGCGCTCGGCCTGATGGCGGCGATGAGGCGAACTGTGGGACGGATCGGCTTCTTCAAGCCGGTCGGCTCGGGCCCGGACGACTCGCCCTGGGCGGACAGTGACGTGGAGCTGATCCGCAAGGTGTTCGCGCTGACCGAGCCCGCCGAGCAGCAGTGTGCGGTGTCGCTGGACGAGGCGGAGCGGCTGACAGCCTGCGGCAAGGGCGACGAGCTGTGCGAGCGCGTTGCGCATGCGTATGCGCGGGTCGCCGAGCGCAATGACCTCGTCATTCTCGAGGGGATCAACCAGCATCCGTCGCACGCGCTGCAGGACACGCGGATCTGCGCGCAGATTGCGGCGCACCTGGGGACGCCGGTGCTGCTGGTGGCGCGGGCGGAGTCGGCGGCGGAGGAGGCGCACGCGGAGTCGCTGGCGAACTCGGTGACGCTGGCGCGGCGGCTGTTCGAGGAACTGAACGGCGACGTATTGGGCGTGGTGGTGAACCGCGTGCGCAGCGAGCCGCTCGAACCGATCGCGCCGGGGATTCGCCGGGCGCTCGAAGCGGCGGGGCACACGGTGTTTGGCGTGGTGCCGGAGCTGAAGGTGCTCGGCCGGCCGTATCTGGATCAGATCGCGCAGGCGCTGGAAGCGAAGGTCATCCTCGGCGGGCAGAACCTGCGGAACATCGCCTCGCGCGTCGTGATCGGCGCAATGACGCCGATCAACGTGCTGAAGAGCCTGACGGTCGATCAGACGCTCGTCATCACGCCGGCCGACCGCGACGCGATCATCATGGCGCTGGCGCTGTCACAGGTATCACCGGCGTATCGCACGATCTCGGGGATGGTGCTGGCGGGCGGGTACGAGCCGCAGCCGAGCATCATCGAGCTGGTGCACGCACTGGGCGAGCCGCGCTATCCGATTCTGCTGACGGGACTCGATCCGTACATGGCGGCGGCGCGGGTGAACGAGATGGTCGTGCGCGTGCGGGCGCAGGATGAGAAGAAACTCGTGGCGGCCGAGTCGGCCGTGGCGCGGTACGTCGAGCAGGACCGGATATTGGCGGCACTGAAGCTGTCACGGCCGCGGGCGTCGCAAAAGAACACGTTCCTCGACGGGATCATCGAACAGGCGCGGGCGCTGCGGCGGCGGATTGTGTTTCCCGAGGGGGATGAGCCGCGGACGCTCCAGGCGGTGGCGCGGTTGCAGCAGATGGGCGTGGTGCGCTGCACGCTGCTCGGAGAGCAGGAGAAGATCAGGAACGCGGCGCGCGAACTCGGCGTCGACGTCGCGGGAGCGGAGATCGTCAACCCGGCGCGGGACGAGCGGCTGGAGCGGTATGTGCAGTCGACGTTCGAGCTGCGGCGGAACAAGCCGGGCGGGATGACGCTCGAGACAGCGCGGCAATGGGTCGAGGAGTCGCGGGTGCATTTCGGCACGCTGATGGTGCATCACGACGATGCGGACGGGCTGGTGTCGGGCGCGGTGCACTCGACGGCGGACACGATCCGGCCGGCGCTGATGATTATCCGCGTGCGGCCGGAGATCGGCATCTGCTCCAGCGTGTTCTTCATGGTGCTGCGCGATCGGGTGCTGGTGTACGGCGACTGCGCGATCGTGCCGAACCCGAATGCGCGGGAGCTGGCGGCGATCGCGGTGAGCAGCGCCATGACGGCGCGGCGGTTCGGCATCGAGCCGCGCGTGGCGATGCTGTCGTACTCGACGGGCAAGTCGGGCGCGGGCGAGTCGGTGGACAAGGTGAGCGAAGCGACGCGGATGGTGAAGGAGCGGCATCCGGACCTGATGATCGACGGGCCGTTGCAGTACGACGCGGCGATCGACCCGGACGTGGCGCGGCTCAAGCAGCCGGGCTCGCCGGTGGCGGGCAGCGCGACGGTGTTCATCTTCCCCGACCTCGACGCAGGTAACATCGCCTACAAGGCCGTGCAGCGGAGCGCCGGGGCGATCGCCGTCGGGCCGGTCTTGCAGGGTCTCAACAAGCCGGTGAACGACCTTTCGCGCGGGTGCTCGGTGGACGACCTGTTCTACACGGCGGCGATCACGGCGATCCAGGCGGGGCGGAGTTGAGGTCGATAGGGGATTGTTCGCGGCCGGCGGTCCAGGCTACGAGGGCGCCATGAAGATACTGGTGGTCAATTGCGGCAGTTCGTCGCTCAAGTACCAGCTCTTCGAGATGGGCGCTGCAGAACGAGTGCTGGCGCGCGGGCTGATGGAGCGGATCGGCACGCGCGAATCGACGATCACGCATCACGTCAACGGCGAAGCGCGGACGCTGACGGAGGCGATCGCCGATCACCGCACCGGCGTGCGACGGATGCTGGAGCTGCTGGCGCACGAGGGAGAGCCGCCGCCACTGCCGGATGCGCGGGCGCTGGCCGGCGTCGGGCACCGGCTGGTGCACGGTGGCGAGGACTTTTCGGAATCGGTGCTGGTCGACGAGCGCGTCATCGCGTGCGTCGAGCGCTGCTGCGAACTGGCGCCGCTGCACAACCCGGCGAACCTGAGCGGGCTGCGGGCGATGATGGAGGTGCTGCCGGACATTCCGCAGGTGGGCGTCTTTGACACTGCCTTCCAGCAGACGATGGATCCGGTGTCATACATCTACGCGGTGCCGTACGAGTGGTACGAGCAGCATCGCGTGCGGCGGTACGGCTTTCACGGGACGAGTCATCGCTATGTGGCGCAGCAGGCGGCCGGTCTGCTGGGGATCGAGCGGCCGAACCTGATCACGCTGCACTTGGGCAACGGGGCGTCGGCGACGGCGATCCGGGCCGGGCGGGCGATCGACCAGTCGATGGGGTTCACGCCGCTCGAAGGGCTAGTGATGGGCACGCGCTGCGGCGACATCGACCCGGCGATCATCTTCCACATGGTGCGGCAGGGGCTGTCGCTGGACGATGTGCGGCACAAGCTGGAAAAGGCGAGCGGGCTGCTGGGCGTCAGCGGCGTGTCGAACGACATGCGCGACGTGCTGGCGGCGGCCGGGCGCGGGAACAAGCGGGCGGAGCTGGCGCTGGGGGTCTATGCGCACCGCGTGCGGCGGTACATCGGGGCGTACCTGCTGGAGCTGGGCCGCTGCGACGCGATCGTCTTTACCGGCGGTGTTGGCGAGAACGCAGCGCCGATGCGGGCGCGGATCCTGGCGGGGCTGGAGGCGTCGGGGATCGAGCTGGACGCGCGGCGCAACGAGGCGGAGTCGCGCGAGGCGCGGGCGATCTCGCGGCCGGACTCGCGCGTGGCGGTGTGGGTCATCCCGACGAACGAGGAATTGATGATCGCGCGGGATACGCGACAGCTCGTGCAACGAGCTTGAATCTCGCCACTCACCGCGCCTCCGGGACGATGGGAGCAGCGGCGGCGAGGAGTTTCTGCGCCAGCGGGTCGCGTTTGGCGAGCGGCTTGATTCTGCTCATCGTCGCGCCGGACTTCTGCGGGCTGTTGCCGAAGAACTGTGCACAGCCGAGCAGCAGCAGCGCATCGCGGTCCTCGGGATGGGCGGCGACGTGCGCCTCCAGCGCCGCCAGATGGTCGTCGTAGTCCGACTTGATCGTGTAGTCGCCGGAAAAGTTCAGCGGCATGTCCATCAGGTGCGGGTGCAGCTCGAACGCGCGGCGCATGTAGCGCAGCGCATCGGCGTACTGTCCGACGGCGAGCAGACTCTGCGCCGCGTGCAGGCGGCTGGCGGCGTCCTCGTGGTTCTTGTCGGCCGCCGCGAGGAAGTTTCGCGCCGCCTGCCCATAGTTCCCGGCGCGGAACTGGTCCATCCCGCGGCGGAACAGGTTCTCGAAGCTGAGCAGCGTCAGCGACTCGCGCGTGGCCAGCTCCTGCTGGCGCCAGTATTCGAGCCGCGACCCCTGGTCGTAGAACTCCTCGATGGGCGAGCCGTAGCCGGGATAGCCGCCGCGCAGACCCCCGCGCAGACCGCCGGGTTCTCCGGGGTCAGCCATCGCGGGCAGCGGCGTGATCGAACCGGCCGGGCGCGACATGTCGTAGCGCCGCGCGAGCCGATGGGCGAGGAGCTGCCGCAGCTCGGCCGCGTTCTGGCGATAGCGCTCGGTCTGCCGCCCGACACGATACGACTCGGCGAACTCGCGCGAGCCGATGCGGGCGTTGTAAAAGACGCCGCCCCAGGCAGACCGGTGAGCATACCAGGCGAAAGGCGGCTCGAGCGGCACGGGCACAAACTCGCCCTGCGACGGTTGCGTCGCGGTCGGCGCGGCAGCGGCCGGTTGATTCCCTGATTCGGGTGGAGGGGCCGAACCGGCCGGCTGATTGTTCTGAGCGAGCGTAAGGGTCGGCAGGGCGCCCAGCAGCCAGGCGCAGCTCCAGTACGTGACCATGCGGGGGGTCATGATTGGTGCCTCCAGATCCGGCGCGGTACTCCTCGGGGACCTTTGATTATACCCGAGAACCGCGCACCGGCCGCGAAAAAATGACCCGACCGCGAACGAAGTCGCGCTGCTTGACCCGCGCCGGGGGCGTTCATAGCATGCGGCGGCGCGCCGCGCACACGGAGATCACGGCTTGGCGCAACGCTCCCACAAACTGGCGACCCTGCTGTTCGTGCACGGGCTGGCGCGGCAGGCGGTGCCTCTCGCGATCGGCTGGTCGGCGCTGGTCTGGTGGCGGATCGGGCCGCTCTGGGCGGTGCTCTTCCTGCTGCTGACGTGGAACTACGTACTGGTCTGGGCGCTGAACTGGGTGCGGCCGGCGCTGGTCAACGGGCCGTGGCGCGTCCGGCCGTGGCAGACGCTCATTCTGCTCGCCAATCTGATCGCCGCGCCGATCGTTTATTACACCCGACTGGGAGTTTTCGACGGATATGTC
>CAZNDQ010000007.1:6407-22578 GCA_964571825.1 uncultured Planctomycetales bacterium
GGACGTTTCTGCTGCTCAACCTGCTGCTGATCGCCAGCCTGGTCGTCGGCACGGCGATCGCTCTCTATTTCCGCGACAAGCTGCCGCAGACGGTGATGTCTGCGGGCGCGGGCGGCAAGCGCGAGCCGGCCGCCTGAAAAAAATGCCGCTGCGCCCGGGCGCAACGGCACGTTTCTTGATCGATCCGCCTGCTCTTGCCGACCGTGTGCAGCGACGGTCAGTTTTCCTCGGGCTCCTCCTCTGCGTGCTCCTGCTCCTCCGCCGGGGGCGGCGCGGTTTCGTCGACGGGGACGGGCCGCGGCCGTCCAACCGAGCGCCGCGCGTCGCGTCCGAGTTCCTTGAGCTGCGCCTTCTGCTCGTCGCTGAGCATGTTCATCACGCTCTCGTGGAAGTGCGAGATGGCGGCCTCGCGCTCCTGCGGGTTGGTCTTGTCGCGCAGGTCCTCGATCGTCTGCTGGAACATGTCTTCGAGTTCGCCGCGCTGGTCGTCGTCGAGATCCAGGCGCTGAACCTGGCGATAGAAGAGCCGCGGGTTGCGGCGGACGATCTCCTCGCGGTTCCCGCCGGGTTCGAGGCGCGTCATGATCTCGTGCAGCTTCTCCAGGTCCTTTTCATCGAACAGCTCTTCGAGCGCCGAGGTGAAGGCGTCGTTGATCTCCTCGGGGCGCTGGGCCGCACGCGAACTTCGGAGCTGATCCCTGATCTCGGCCATGCGCGCCTCGTCGCCGGAGGAACGCGCCTCGCGCATCTGCTCGAGCATTTCGCGCATCATCCGCTGCTGCTCTTCGCGGTCGCCTTCGCTGCCCATGGCCTCCTCGGCAAACTCCCGCCGACGGTCAACGAAGAGCTGCTCGATCTCATCGCGCTGCTGGTCGTCGACGTCCATCTCGCTGAAGATCATCCGTTCGAGGCGGTCAAGGCGCGGCGTCCGGCCGCCGGGTCGCGGGCCGTCCGGCCGGCGAATCATGTCCGGGCGGGGCCGCTGAGGTTGGCTTTCCTCGCCGGCGGCCTCATCACCGGCGGCCTCGTCGGCCGGCTGTTCCATCTCAGTCGGTTCGGCGGGCTGTTCATCGTCCGCCGGCTGCGCGCGGACCACTGAATTCACGCCGAGCGTGAGCAATCCGCCGATCAGAATCGTCCACATCCACTTGGCATGCATCGTTATTCACTCCTGGGGTTCAGTTCGCCGTTGATATTGATGTCGGTCTGGTGCCGCTTTGTTTACCCGCACCTGGTTGTTTCGCGTCGACATTCGAGTTCGCTCGTGTCGAGCGCGCCCAAGTTGATCGGCCTTGGCATGGCCCCCGGTGAAACCTAGAATCTCGACCGGAAGTCTGTATCACTGGAGCGACGGGGATTGGCCGTCGGCTGCCGGGCGAATTACTCGGACCTCATGCAAATCGTCATCCTGGCAGCGTTCGCCCTCGTTCTCTGGTTGGGAACAGACTACCGCCCCTACTTGGAGGTGTCCAGCGGAGCGTGGACCCTCCTGCTGAGTCTGATACACCCGATTCTGGTCTGGGTTTCGGCGATTGTCCTGTCGCGGGCGATCGTGGATCGTCTTCGTCGGAACCCGTCCGACGCGGAACCGGCACAACGGCTGCAGAGCGGTGGCGTGCTGGCGCTGCGCTGCCTGTTGATGGGCGGGTTTCTCTTCCTGGTTTTCGCCACGGACTGGGTGCCGCTCGTGCATCGCGTGGGGGCGCTGGAGCGCCTTTATGGCCTGCGCGGGCTGGCGGTCCTGGCCCCGTTTCTCGCCGGGCTGGTGTTGTTGTGGGCCGGGCTTTACGGGGCTGACCGGTCGCTGCGGCTGGCGGCGCTGGACGTGCGGGGACCCGACGCGGCCGCGCACCACACCGTCTGGTCGTTCGGGCGATATCTTCTCTTCCACCTGCGCCATCAACTGCTGATTATTTTCCTGCCCATGCTGCCGATCCTTGTTTCGTGGGAGGCGACGCGGGCGCACGCCGGGTGGCTCAAAGCGGCAACGGGGATCTTCTGGGCGGCGGACGGCATCGTCGGCCTGGTCGCGGCGGTCGTCTTCTTTTTCCTGCCGAGCGCGCTGTGCTGGATCTGGTCGACGTCGGAGCTGCCGGCGGGCCCGTTGCACGACCGGCTGCGCGCCGTGGCGCAGCGAATCGGCCTGCGCTATCGCCGCATTCTTGTCTGGCACACGGAGGGGCTGGTGATCAACGCGGCCGTGGCCGGGCTGCTGCCGCCGGTCCGCTACGTGCTCCTCTCGGACGGGCTGCTGGAGACGCTGGATGAGGATCAGGTGGAGGCGGTGTTCGCTCACGAAGCCGGGCATGTGAAACACCACCACATTTTCTTCTTTCTGCTCTTTTCGCTGGCGAGCATGATGATCGTCGGCGGCGTAACCCTGGGGATCTGGGAGGCGGGGTACCGCATCACCTCGCAGACGCAGCAGACGCTGGCGCTGGTGCTTCTGACGCTGATCTGGGGTTTCGGCTTCGGCTGGGTCTCGCGGCGGTTCGAGCGGCAGGCGGACGTGTACGGCGTGCGTTGCATCGCCGAGGGGCTGGCGCAGTGCCCGATGCCCTGCCGCGTGCATGGGGAGCCCGGCGCGCTCAACGGCGAGATGCTCTGCGCGACGGCCGCCGACCGCTTCGCCGAAACGCTGCACTCGGTGGCTGAGCTGAACGGCATCCCGCCCGAGGCGCGGAGTTGGCGGCATTCGAGCATCGCCAGCCGGATGCGCTTTCTGCGGCATCTGGCGCAGGCGCCGGAGGACGTGCAGCGCTTCGACCGGCTGCTATGGCGGATCAAGGCGTTCCTGCTGGCGTTTTCGCTGGTCGGCGGGGCGATCACAGTCAAGGTGTACTGGCCGGCGGAATTGTTCGGGTTTGATCTATAGTCGGGGTATCCCGGCGCAACAAGGAGTTATGCGATGTTCACGGGGAAAGAAGTGCGGACTCGGAACCAGCGTTGTCGACTCGGCACGGTCATGATCGCATCCATGGCGGCGATCGCCCTGACTGGCGCCGGCGTGCGGGCCGACTGGCCGCAGTGGGGCGGGCCGACGCGCGACTTCAAGGTGGCCGACGCGGGCCTGGCGGCGAGCTGGCCGGCAGACGGGCCGCGCAAGCTGTGGGCGCGAGAACTCGGCGGCGGCTACTCGGCGATCGCCGTCGAAAACGGCACGCTCTACACGATGTACCGTGGCGGCAGCGACGACGTGGTCGTCGCGCTCGACGCAAAGAGCGGAACGACGAAGTGGGAGTATCGCTATGCGGCGCCGCTCGTCGACGGCCAGGTGAAGGACTTCGGCGAGGGGCCGAACGCGACGCCGCTGCTCTGGGACGGACGGCTGTACACGGTCGGCTTCATGGCGCACCTCAACTGCCTCGATGCGGCGACCGGCAAGCCGCTCTGGTCGCACGACCTGATGAAGGAGTTCGGCGCGCCGGCGACCGAGTTCGGTTATTCGTCGAGCCCGCTGCGACACGGCGAGAACCTGATCGTGCTCGTCGGCGGCTCCGAGGCGGGCGTCGTCGCCTTTGACCCGCGGGACGGCACGTCGCGCTGGAAGAGCAAGGCGTACGACGTGAGCTACGCCTCGCCGATCGTCATTGATGTCGACGGCGAGGAGCAGATCGTCTTCATGACGCGGACGAGCGCGGTGGGGATCGCTGCGGCTGACGGCAGCCACCGCTGGGAGCTCGAGCACAAGAACCAGTACAAGAACAACTGTGCGACGCCGCTGTGGGGGCCGGACAACACGCTGCTCATCTCTTCGCACTCGGACGGGGGGACGCGCGCGCTGCGGCTTTCGCGCGAGGGCGCCGAGACACGCACGCGGGAGCTGTGGTTCGAGCCGGGTATCCGCATGTTCCACTCGAACTCCGTGTGCATCGGCGGCATCGTCTATGGCTGCGGCGGCGACGGCGCGCCGTCGTTCCTGGTGGCGCTGGACCTCCAGACGGGCATGGTTCACTGGCGCGAGCGCGGCTACAACAAGGCCAACGTCGTCTACGCCGGCGGGCGGATGATCGTGCTCGACGAGGACGGGCAGCTCGCCCTCGCGCGCGTCTCGCCGGAGAAGTTCGAACTGCAGGCGCGGGCGACGCTGCTGGAGAAGGTATCGTGGACGGCGCCGACGCTCGTCGGCAAGACGCTCTACCTGCGCGACAAGAAAACAATCATGGCGCTGGACCTCGGCTGATGGGCAGACGGACCGCGGAACCTGCATCGGCTGAGCCCGCGGCGCGGCGCAGGGGCGCGCGGCGCATTGCGGAGATTCCGCGCGAGGTGCTGGCGCAGCTCAACGCCGGGCAGACGGAAACGGTCAACCTCGTCGAGTGGCTGGCGGTGGACATGCCGGCGCTGCTGCAGGCGATCCTGCCGCACGTGGGGCTGGGACCGTCCGCGCCGCGCATCCTGGCGCGGCTCGACGGCGTCGGGTCGCTCGGCGTGAACGCGCGCTCGGCCGCCATCTCGCGGGCGCTGGGAGAGGCGGCCTACCCGCACCGGCGGCGCGAATCGGTGATCGAAGCGCTCGCGGCGCATCGCAGCGACATCGTGCGCTGCTGGGCGGCGCAGGTGGCGGCCGATGCGCCGGACCGGTCGCTTGCCGAGCGGCTGGCGGCGGTGCGCCGGTTCGCGGCGGATTCGCACTTCGGCGTGCGCGAAGCGGCGTGGATGGCCGCCCGGCCGTGGATCGCACGCGACGTGCCCGCCGCACTGACGCTGCTGACGCCGTGGGCGCACGATACGGATGCCCGTATCCGCCGCTTTGCCAGCGAGGCGACGCGCCCGCGCGGCGTGTGGTGCACGCATCTGACGGAGCTAAAGGAGGACCCCGCGCCGGCGCTGCCGCTGCTCGAGCCGCTCCGCGCCGACCCGGCGAGATACGTCCAGGACTCGGTATCCAATTGGCTGAATGACGCGAGCAAGTCACGCCCGGAGTGGGTAACAAAGGTTTGCCGCCGCTGGCGGCGCGAATCGAAGTCGCCGTACACAGAGCGCATTGTGCAGCGCGCGCTGCGCACGATCGAAAAGAACGGCAACGGTGCTACGACGGACGTTTCTTCGCGGAAGATTTCTTCCGCCGGGCGGGGCGCCCCGAAGCCGCCGCTACGGTCCTCTTCCCCGCGGCGGCGCGCGAGCGGGCGGGCTTCGTCTTAGCCGCGGCGGGTTTCACTGCGCCGGCTTTCGCCCTCGGGGGGGCCGCGGCGGCCGGCGTCGTCGCGGCGCGTCGCCCGGCCGGTGCCAGCGCAGCGTTGTGCGGGAAGGTGAACGCGGACGGGCAGTGCGGCGCGAGTGAACAGGCGGCGCAGTCCGGCCGGCGCGCACTGCACACGCGCCTTCCGTGCCAGATCAGCGCGTGCCCGGCGAACGTCCACGACTCGCGCGGGACCACCTCCATCAGGTCCTGCTCAATACGCACCGCGTCCTTGCCGTCGCGCCCGTTCCACGTCAGCCCCAGCAGCGTCGCCAGCCGCCCGACGTGCGTGTCGACGACAAACCCCTCGTTTTTGCCGAACCACGTGCCGAGCACAACGTTGGCCGTCTTGCGCGCCACGCCCGGCAGCGAGATCAGCTCCTCCATCGTTTCGGGCACCTGCCCGCTGAAGCGCTCGCAGATCTGCCGGCAGGCGCCGATGATGCTCCGCGCCTTGTTGCGGAAGAAGCCGGTGGAGTGAATGATCCGCTCCACCTCGGCCGGATCAGCCTGCGCCAGCTCGGCGACGGTGGGATAGCGCGCGAAAAGCACCGGCGTCACCCTGTTCACCGTCTCGTCGGTGCTCTGCGCCGAGAGGATCGTGGCAATCAGCAGCTCCAGCGCCGACTTGTGGTGCAGGGCGCAGTCCGCCGCGGGGTAGAGCCGGCGCAGCTCGGCGAGAATGGCGTCGGCGCGCTGCCGCCGCTGTTCGAGCGTTTCGCCGCCCGGACCCGAACCCGTCTTCTTTTTCGTCCGCGCGCCGGCCATGTGGCGTTTCCTCATGTCAGGTCAGCGGATCGACCCACGTCGCCGGGCCGTCCGACCAGATCTCCCTTTTCCAGATCGGCGCGCGGGTCTTGAGCGCGTCGATGACCTCGCGGCAGGCATCGAACGCGGCCGCGCGGTGCTCCGCCGTGACGACGACGACCACCGACGCCTCGCCCAGTGCGATGCGCCCCAGCCGGTGCGCGATGCATATATCGAGAACCTCGTGCGTCCGCAGCGCCTGCTCGCGGATGGCGCTCATCTCGCGCAGCGCCATCTCCTCGTAGGCGGCGTAATCAAGTGCGGCCAGCGGTCCGCCCGGGCCCCGCTCGGCGCGGACCACGCCGGCGAACGTCACGACCGCCCCGGCCGCCGTGTCGGCGATCTCGCGCGCCAGCGCTTCGGCGTCGAGCGGCTCCCGCGTCAGTCGCACGCGCACGCATCACCCTCCCGAAACCGGCGGGATCACCGCCACCTCGTCGCCGTCGCGCAGCACGCGGTGCGGCGCCGCGTACTCCAGGTTCACCGCGTAGCGGACGGACGCCCCGGCGCGCGCCAGCGGCGGGTGCTGCGCATGCAACTCGGCCAGCAGGTCGCCCAGCGTCGCGCCATCGGCCAGCGCGCATTCGCCGTGTGCCTTGCCGCAGGCCTCGACGGCCGGGCCCAGATATCGAATCGTCACGCGGATCATTGCCGCACGAAACTCTACCGCAGCCGCACGGTCAGTTCCATGCCGTTGCCGATCGGCACCGTCGAGGTGAAAAAGCGGTCGTCGCGCTTGATGCGCGGCAGCAGCGTCGTGGCGATCTGCGGGTGCGTCATCAGGTTGTCGGTGAGGAACAGGCCCCCCGGCGTCAACTGATCGGCCAGCCGGTCGAAGTACTCGACGACGTTTTCCTTGTCGGCGTCGTTGAGCACGAAGTCGATCGGCCCGCGGATCGCCGGGAGCACGTCGAGCGCCTCGCCCAGCCGCAGCTCGACCGCGTCGGACAGACCCGCCTCGGCGAAGAAGCGCCGCGCTGCCTCGTGCTTGTGCGGCGCGCGGTCGATCGTCACGAGTTTCCCGCCGCTCGCCCGGGCCGCCGCGGCGATCCACAGCCCGCTGTAGCCGTAGCTGGTGCCGATCTCGACGCAGTTTCGCGCGCCGCGCGACAGCACCAGCGCGTAGACGAAGTGCGCCGCCTCGCGCGGCAGCGCCAGCGCATCGTCGCGCCGGTCGATGAACTCGCGGCACGTGTCGATCGCCCGCCGGATCTGCTCGTTCATGGCGCCGTGCTCCCGCGCGCCCGGTCACTCGACGGTGATCGTCGGCGCAGCCGTCTGCCTCAGGTTCTTCACGCTGATCTGCCCCGCCAGGTTCTTGACGACCGTCTCCAGCGGGTCGCGCATCGCCTCACCGTCGGTGAAGCAGCGTGCCGGTTCGCCGCGGTCGCCGTGGACGCGAATCTGCGCGTTGAGCGGAATCTCGCCGAGGAAGGGGATGCCGAGTTCGGCCGCCGCCCGCCGCGCCCCGCCGTGATCGAAGATCTCCTCGCGCTGCCCGCAGTGCGGACAGAGGTAGTAGCTCATGTTCTCGATGATGCCCAGCACGTCGATGTTAAGCTGCGTGTACATCTGTGCCGCGCGCCGCGCATCGATCAGCGCCACGTCCTGCGGCGTGCAGACGACGACCGCGCCGGTCAGCGGGATCGACTGCGCCAGCGTCAGCGGCACGTCGCCCGTGCCCGGCGGCAGATCGACGATCAGATAGTCCAGCTCGCCCCAGTCGACCTGCTCGAGAAACTGCTTGACCACGCCGTGCACCATCGGCCCGCGCCAGATCAGCGCCTTGTCCGGCGGCACAAGGAAGCCCATGCTCATCACGCGCACGCCGGCCGCATCCAGCGGCACGATCTTCTCCTCGCGCACCTGCGGCTGCGCGCCGATAAGTCCCATCAGCGTCGGGATCGACGGTCCGTAGACGTCGGCGTCCATCAGCCCGACCCTTGCCCCCTGCCGCTGCAGGCCGACGGCCAGCAGCGCCGCGGCCGTGCTCTTGCCCACGCCGCCTTTACCCGCGCCGACGGCGATGATGTTCTTGACGCCCGGAAGCTGGGCCATCGTCCGCCCGGAGCCGCGCACCTGCGCGCTGAACTCGACCTCGATGCGCTGGACACCCGGAAGCGTGCGCACGGCGCGCGTCACGTCCTCGCGGATCGTGTCCTTGAGCGGGCAGGCCGGCGTCGTCAGCTCGACGTGTACATTGACGTGCCCGTCGCACGACGCGACGCTGCGCACCATGTTCAGGCTGACGATGTCCTTATGCAGCTCCGGGTCATTGACCGTGCGCAGGACATCCAGCACCTGTTCTTTGGACGGGCCGCTCATGCAGTGTGGCTCCGGGTCAATCGGTCGGACTATAGAGAAGACGAGCGAGGTTTTCCAAGCAGTCTGAGGCGGGTGACGGTAACTTTTCACCGGCCACGGCGCACAGCACTGTGCCCGCAGCATCCGCAGGAGCGTCGCGCTGCGTCCGGGTCAGGACCGTCCGCCGATCTGCGTCCCGCGCCTCGGCGGCGGCTGCGGCACGCCGGCTTCGATCTGCGCGATCTGCGCCAGCCGCCGGCGCGCGTGATCGGCCATCGTCGAGCCGGGGTTGTTGGCGACAATTTCCTCGAGGCGCACGCGGGCCTCGCTCAGCCGGCCGGCCTCGATCTGCCTGTCCGCCTCGCCGATCTGCAGCACGAGGTACGTGGCGCATTTCTTCATCACCTCGCGCGCCCGCTCAAACATCGGGTGATAGCGCGGGTAGTGCTCGCGCACGGCCAGCGCCTGTGGCCAGAGCGTCATGCGGTCGCCGCGCTCCCAGCGTGTCTCGAGCATCGACAGCCGCTCGGCCTGCATCTCGTCGAACTCCGGGTCGAGGTAGCGCGGAAACTCGCCGCTCAGCGCCTTGTGCAGGATCGGCTCGATCCCTTCCGGACCGGTGCTCCAGATGACGCGGCCCTGCGGGTCGATGAGAAAAGCGAGCGGCACGCCCTGCACGTTGTAGAGGTTGTACGCCTTCTGCGGAGCCAGCGCCACGGCGAACGCCGCCTCGTGCTTCTCCATGTACTCGGCGACGGCATCGAGATTGTCGCGGCAGACGGCCACGACGCGCGCCCGCCCGGCGTACTTTTCCGCCAGCTCGTTCAATGCCGGCGTCGCGCGGATGCAGTGCGGGCAGTTTGTGCGGAAGAACTCCAGCACGACGAACTGCCCGCGCAGGTCCGAAAGCTTCAATTCGGTCTCGGCCTGCAGCCACTCGATCACCGGGATTTCGGGCGCCTCCTCGCCGAAAACGATCCCTGCGCCCTCCGGCACTTCCTCGGCACAGAGGTCGTCGATTTCACCGCTGCCCTGCGCAAACGGCAGCATGCAGACGAACATCCAGACGACAAGACTCATCGTGATGAACCTGCGAACGAAAGACGAACGGCCGATCCCCGCCCGACTCCCCGCGGGAATGGACGACGCGGCCCGATGACCACCGTGCATTATAGCCGTCAGCGCGGAGTGCGTGAACCCGCATCGCCGAAGCGGAACTCGGCCGTCGCCATCCCGGCGCGGCGCGCCTCGTCGATCAGCAGCGTCACATAACTGTCGCGGATGTGCGGCCGATCAGCCAGCCCGAGTTGCTCCAGCGCTGCCCGCACCTGCGACTCCGAGGCCGCCTCAACCTCGACAAACGGCCCCAGCCGCGGCAACTCGTCGAGCACCACTTCGGCTTCGCCGAGCCGCCAGGTCTCGCGCCGCTTCTCGAACAGCAGAACCTGCGAGAAGCCCAGCGCGTGCAGCAGCGCCACGGCCCGGGCCGCATCCTCGACGCCGAACTCGATCTCCTCGCGCGTCTTGTACGGCCCGATGCGCAGCGGGCCCTTGTAGGTCACCAGCGCCCGCACGCAACGGCCCACTTCGTCGCGGCTTTCGCGCACGCGCAGCCCGCAGCCGCCGCGATAAAGCGAGCCGTCGGCGCGGTCGAACAGCCGGTTCGTCTCCAGCACCGCCGAGCGGTGCGCCGCGCCGCGCTCGCGCAGCGCGCGGCGAACCGCCTCGTGCGACTCGACGCGCATCTTGGCTTCGATCTCGACCATGACGACGTGCCAATCGGATGCGGATCAAACCGCCGCGCCGTCCGGCGGACGCGTGGCGGTCGGCCGCGCTACGAGGCGACGATGTTCACCAGCCGGCCCGGCACGCACTTGACGAAGCGCAGCGTCCGCCCGGCCAGCTCCTTGCGCACCTTCTCCTCGGCCAGCGCCGCCTCGCGCATCTCGTCCTCGCTCGCGTCCACCGAGATGCGGATGCGGCTCTTGACCTTGCCGTTGAGCTGGATCGCCACCTCGACTTCTTCCTCGCGCACGAGCGCCGGGTCGTACGCCGGCCACGGCTCGTGCGCCAGCGAGCCGCGCCAGGCCGGCCCGTGCAACCGCTGCCACAGCTCCTCGGCCAGGTGCGGCGCATAGGGTTCGAGCAGAACGAGGAAAGTCGCCATCGCGCTGCGCGGCCGGACCGCCACCTTCGTCAGCGCGTTGACGAACTTGAACATCTCGGCAATCGCCGTGTTGAACTTGATCGCGTCCGTCTCCTCCGTCACGCGCTTGATCGTCTTGTGCAGCAGCCGCCGGGTCTCCTCGTCCGGCTCGACGTCCTGGAGCTGCCCGCTCAGCGCGCCGGTCTCCTCGTCGACCACCAGCCGCCAGACGCGATGCAGGAAGCGGTGCAGCCCCGGCACGTCACGCGTGTTCCACGGCTTGGTCGCGTCGAGCGGGCCCATGTACATCTCGTAGAGCCGCATCGTGTCCGCGCCGAACTCGGCGATCACCTGGTCCGGGTTGACCACGTTCTTCAGGCTCTTGGACATCTTCTCGATCGATTCGCGCAGCACCTCGCCGTCCTTTTTGTGCCGCGGGATCGACCGCCCGGTCAGCGCATCGTCGTGAAACTCGATCTCGTCGTAGTGAATGTAGACGCCGCGCTCGTCCTGATAGGCGAACGAGCGGATCATCCCCTGGTTGTACAGCCGCCGAAACGGCTCCACCGTCGAGACGTGGCCGCGATCGTAGAGGAACTTGTGCCAGAAGCGCGCGTAGAGCAAGTGCAGCACGGCGTGCTCCGCCCCGCCCATGTAGAGGTCGATCGGCATCCAGTATCGCTCGGCCTGCGGATCAACGAAATGCTGCTCGTCGCGCGGGCTGATATAACGCAGGTAGTACCAGCACGAGCCGGCCCATTGCGGCATGGTGTTCAACTCGCGGCGCCAGGCCTGCATTTGCCCGTCCGGGCCCGGCCGCTGCACCGTCGCCCACTCGGCGGCCCGCGCCAGCGGCGGCTCCGGCACCGCGTCGTTCGAGTCGCACGCCTGCGGCCGGAAGTCCGTCATCTCCGGCAGCCGCACCGGCAGCTCGTCATCGCCCACCGCAACGACCTCGCCGCCCGGCCCATGCAGGATCGGGAACGGCTCGCCCCAGTAGCGCTGGCGGCTGAACAGCCAGTCGCGCAGCTTGTAATTCACGGCCGCGCGCCCCAGTTCACGCTCCGCCAGCCAGGCCACGATCTTCTTCTTCGCCTCAGGCGTCCGAAGCCGGTTGATGTCGCACGTCGGCATCCCCGACGCCGCCACCTTCGCATCCGGCGAGTGGATCGCCGTGCCGTCGCCCGTGTAGGCTTCGAAGAACAGGTCCGGATGATCTTCGTAGAGCGGCACGGCTACTTCCTGCACTGTCGTCGTGTCCTCGACGTCGATCGAGTGCTCCGTGCTCTCGAGCAGGTCGCTCCGCCGCGATTTGGTCGCCTGCTCCCGGTCGAGCCCGAGCTTGATGAGCTGGTCGCGGATCCACACGGCCGGGGGGCGAACGACCGCCCGGATCGGCAGCCCGAACTTCTTGGCAAACTCGAAGTCGCGCGTGTCGCCCGCCGGCACGGCCATGATCGCACCCGTGCCGTAACTGAGCAGCACATAGTCCGCCACCCAGATCGGAATCCGCTGCCCCGTCACCGGGTTGATCGCATACGCGCCGGTAAAGACGCCCGTCTTCTCCTTCGTGTCGGCCGATCGGTCGAGGTCGGTTTTCTGCGCGGCCGCGGCGACGTACTCGCGCACTTTCTTCCGCTGTTCGGAGGTCGTAATCTGCTCGACGAACGGGTGCTCAGGGGCGAGCACCATGTAGGTGGCGCCGAAAAGCGTGTCCGGCCGCGTCGTGTAGACGTGAATCACGTGCGCCGAGTGCGACAGCCGCGTCTCATCTTCCCCGGCAAGGCTGCGCCACCGCCCGTCCTCGATCTTCCACTTGTCCGCCAGCGGAAAGACGACCTCGGCGCCTTCGCTCCGCCCGATCCAGTTCCGCTGCATCAGCTTGATCGGCTCAGGCCAGTTGAGCGCGTCGAGGTCGCGCTCCAGCCGGTCGGCGTACTTCGTGATCCGCAGCATCCACTGCCGCAGCGGTCGGCGATACACCGGATGGTTGCCGCGCTCGCTCCGCCCTTCGTTGGTCACTTCCTCGTTGGCCAGCACCGTCCCCAGCGCCGGGCACCAGTTCACCGGCACTTCGTCAAGGTACGCCAGCCGCTGCCCGTCGATCACGCGCCGCCGCGCGCCTGCGTCCAGCTCCGACCAGCGGCGCAGCGGCCCGCGCTGCCCCGACTTCTCCGCGGCCGGTGCCACGCCGAGTTCTTCGGTCACCAGCAGCGTGCCCGACTCGAGTTCGGCGATCAGGTCGCCGATCGGCCGCGCCTTGCCGCGGTACGGCCGGCCCGACTCTTCCGCGCCTTCGGCGCGCGGGTCGTACCAGCTCTCGAACATTTGCTTGAAAATCCACTGCGTCCAGCGGTAGTAATCGACGTCGGTTGTCGCCAGCTCACGGTCCCAGTCGTAGCAGAATCCGAAGCTCTTGATCTGGCGGCGGATGTTTTCGATGTTGCGGCGGGTGGTTTCGGCGGGGTGGACGCCGGTTTCGATGGCGTATTGCTCGGCGGGCAGTCCGAAGGCGTCGTAGCCCATCGGGTGCAGCACGTTGAAGCCGCAGTGCCGTTTGAAGCGGCAATAGATATCCGTTGCTGTATACCCCTCCGGGTGCCCGACGTGCAGCCCCGCCCCCGATGGATAGGGGAACATGTCCAGTACATAGAACTTCGGCCGTGTGGCGTCAAAGTCGCAGTCACCCGGGTTGGGCGTGCGAAACGTGCGGTGCTCAGCCCAATACGCCTGCCACTTCCGCTCGATCGCGGCGAAGTCGTAGGTGTACTTCTCCTGCGCCATCTGTGTCGCCCGGGTCCGGCCGAATCGCCCCCAAGTTATGAAAGGTCGGCATTTTAGCGAATCGTGCCGAGTTTCACAATAGATTGTCGTACCCCCCGTTTCGACTACAATCCGCGCATCCGGAGAGCCGCGAAGGAGGACACATCATGAGCCAATCCGTTGCCGTTTGTCTGTCGGGTTGCGGGTTTCTGGACGGCGCTGAAATCCACGAATCCGTCCTGACATTGTTGGCATTGGATCAGGCCGGTGCGAAAGCACGTTGCTGCGCCCCGAACGTGGAGCAGGCCGACGTGATCGACCACATGCGTAAGCAACCGGCCAAAGGCGAGAAACGCAATGTGCTCACCGAATCGGCGCGGATCGCGCGCGGCGAGATCGAGGACCTCGCGCGCATCCGTGCGGCCGACGTCGACGCGCTGATCTTCCCCGGCGGATACGGCGCAGCGAAGAATCTTTGCAGCTTCGCGTCCGATGGACCCGAATGCCGCGTCCACCCCGAGGTGGAACGGCTCGTCGGCGAGATGCTCGCCGCGCACAAACCGATCGGCGCCATCTGCATCGCGCCCGCGATGATCGCGCGGATCGTCGGCAGGAAGAAACTCGCCGCGAAATTGACGATCGGCACCGACGCCGCCACGGCCGGGGCGATCAACCGCATGGGCGCCAAACACTGCGACTGCCCGGTGACGGAAATGGTCGTCGACGAGCAGCACCGCATCGTCAGCACGCCCGCCTACATGCTCGGCCCGGGGCCGAAGGATGTCTTCGAGGGCATCCGCAAGTGCGTCAACGAGGTGCTGCGCCTGGCGAGAACATAAGCGCCGGACGAACCGCGGCGCGTGTTCGTCGTGTTGGTTCTATGATCCCGTCCCTGCCGCGCGCTGCATCGCGCGCCAGCGGCGTTGGTAAATGAGCGACGCCAGCAGCAGCAACACCCCCAGCACGACGAACGATATGACGCGGTAAAGCGTCGCCAGGTACGACAGATCGACCGTCACCACCTTGGCCACGGTGATGACGAAAACCGCGATCGCCACGTAGCGCAGCCCGCGGATCAGGCGGGCGATACCGACCGCCAGGGCCACCGTCGCCCCCACTCCCCACAGGATCGACAGCGCCACCTGCTGCGCCAGCCCCGGCCGCTGAAACGCCGCCCGCACCGACTCATCGAAGCGAAACGCGCGGACGATCTCGAACGTCCCCGCGGCCAGCAGCACCACCGCGATCAGCGCCGCCGCCAGGCTGCGAAATCGCACCCATAGATCCGGCGCAACCCGCGACTCGGACGGCCGTACCAGCTCAATCTGCGACGCATACAGGGCCCCGGCGGCGAACAGCCCCGTCAGCACGGCCCGGTTGAGCACGAGCCGGCTCAGGTCGGCCCACTCCCCGTCCGTCGCCGCCAGCAGGTCCCACACGAGGAACTTCAGCGCGATGATCATGACCAGCGGCGCACCAAGGGCTCGCGCCTGCGGCACCCGCACGCCCACCGCCACGAACGCGCCGCACAGCGCCACCCAGCACCACGTCGCGATCCACCGGTCGTACTCGTACACCGGCACCGCCAGCAGGATCAGCGAGCCAAAGACCGCCAGGATCCCCGCCAGCGTCCGGTCCTCATCGCTCATTGCCCGCCGCCACGCCAGCAGCACCGCCCCGCCGAATGCGCACAGCGCGACGAACGCGCAGAGCACGATCAGCCAGTTGAGGTGCCAGAACTCCACCCGCAGCCAGGCCCGCGTCAGCACCGCCTTGAAGCGGTCGATCGACACCAGATGCACGAACGCGGCAACGAGCAGGCCCGCGCCCTTGAGCCGCAGCCACAGCGCCGGCAGCCGCCGCGCGAACCACAGGCAGGCCAGCGCCTGCACGCCCCACGCCACGACGACCGTATGCCCGCTGAATTGGATCGGCGCCGCCAGCGCCAGCATACCCGCGCCGTCGATCGCCAGCGTCGTCCGCAGCCCGGACGCGGAACCCGCCTGGCGAGGACTGCGCCAGGCCAGCGCCCACTGTCCCGCGCCGAGCAGCACGCAGAACAGCCCCATCGCGTCCGGATAGCGCTCCCGCGCGAGGAAATAGGTGCAGGTGAAGTAGGCGATGTTGTTCAGGTGCACGAGCACGCTGAGCACGCGCTCGTTGCCGGTGTGCCCGCGGCGCACCGCCGCCACCGCTTCGGCGTGAAACAGCGCGTAGAACGCCGCAAGATAAATCAGCGTCGTCCACAGCGCCGACTCGTCATAGTACTTCTCGTACCACCCCGCAAAGAGAATCGCCGTCCCGAACCAGCCGAGCACGCGCAGCGCATCCCAGCGGCGGATCGCCCCGACGATCAGGAAGCACACGTCGACGATCAGCAGATACGTCAACAGCTCGATCTGCGCGTTGCGGTGGGTGTGCAGCGCCGGCGGCGTGGCCAGCGCGCCGAGCAGCGCGATGACGGCGATCGCCTGCATCCGCCCGTGCACGGAGAAAACCGCCCCGACGCCCGAGATCGCACAGTACAGCGCAAACGCCGTGTTCGTGCCGATCAAGCCGTAGAAGATGTGCGCGCCGTACGCCGCGAGGTAGAGCATGGCGATCCCGGCGCCGATCAGCCCCACGGCAAACTGCCGCAACTCGCGCCGCAGCGAGTATTCCCCGCCGGCGATCAGCGCCACGCCCGTCGCCGCGCCCAGCAGCACCCGCACCAGCGGGCTGATCCACCCCTGGTCAAACGAGTATTTGACAAAGAATGCGACCCCGGCCAGCAGTATCAGCGCGCCGATACGGTTGAACCACGTCGCCCCGAGGCGCATTTCGGTATCCGCCGGCCGCGCGCCCGCCGGCCCGGCCTTCGCGCTGGGCGTTCGATCCAGCAGATCGCGCAGCACCGGCCGCTTTTCCCGACCACCCGCGCGCGACGGCGGCAACGGCGGCGGTGTCGCGCGGATCCGCCCACCGGCAGG
>CAZNDQ010000008.1:0-22577 GCA_964571825.1 uncultured Planctomycetales bacterium
GGGCGCGCCACACCTTCTCCGGCGCATGAGACAGATCGAATTCGAACGAAAGGGACTCGGACTGCGACGGGGCGGTCTTGTCGGTGGGGTTCATTCGTCCATCTTCTCCAGCAGTTGTTTGAGCCGATCGACGTGCTCGGTCCAGAAAGCGCGGTAGTGCGCGATCCAGTCGATGAGTGGCCTGAGCCCGTGCGGCTCGACGCGGTAGTAGACGCGGCGCCCGTCGCGGCGGCGGTTGACCAGGCCGGCGTGTTTCAGCGCGGCGAGGTGCTGCGAGACGGCCGGCTGCGAGATTTCGAAGCGCGCCGTCAGGTCCTTGACGGCCGCTTCGCCGCGCGTGAGCGACTTGAAGATCGCCCGGCGGCTGGGGTCCGCCAGCGCCTGGAAGACCCTGTCTTCGGCGACGCCCGCGCTCATGCAGTAAATATAAGCGGATACTTATGAATTGTCAAGCGCGGTCTGCCGTTTTTTTTCCGGTGGATTCCGCCGGCCGCGCCGGCTACGCGACCCGGCCGCCGTGCACATCATGTACCGCCGTGCGGACGATACCGGATGAGGCCGGCCGGTCTGATGTCGATTCACCCGGCACGGTTTGCGAATACACCGAGTCGCCGAACGAGATACACTGGCCCGATGCAGCGCGAGTTGCTCGGACTCAGTTTTGCGCGGCGGGGGCACTTTGCGTTTGAGTCGGGGATGCACGGGGACCTCTGGCTCGACCTCGACAGGCTCTTTGCCGAGTCGGCGCGGGTGCGGCCGTGGGCGGGCGAACTGGCGCGGCGGCTGGCGCCACACAAGCCACAAGTCATTTGCGGGCCGCAAACCGGCGGGGCGATTCTCGCGCGTTTGGTGGCTGACGAGCTTGGCGTCGGCGACTGCGCCGCCGAGCGCATCGTGCCATCGGCCGCCGGCGGGCTGCCCCCGGTCGTCGAACGGGCTTCATCGGCCGCACGGCCGGCCGCGCCGACCACGCGCGGGATGCCGGCGGTTGCGTATCACATCCCGGCTGCGGACCGCGCGCGGCTTGGCGGCCGCCGCGTGGCGGTGGTCGATGACGCGATCAATGCGGGGTACGCAGTGGGGGCGGTGCTGGGGGAACTGCGGACGTGCGGTGCAGTTCCGGTTGCGCTTGGCGCGTTGCTGGTGTTGAATGACGGGGCGGCGAGCCTGGCTGGGCGTCACGGCCTGCTGCTCGTGTCGCTCGTGGAAATATCCGCCGGCCTGTGGCCACCGGCGGACTGCCCACTCTGCCGTGGCGGCGTGCCGCTTGAGTGGGGAGTCAGCCGGCCAGGTGGCCGGGCGTAGGGAGCCGATGTTGTGATTCATCCCGACCTGACTGGGACCGTCGGGCGGACACCGCTGGTGGAGCTGGCGCGGGTGGCGCGGGGGCTGCCTGCGCGCGTGCTGGCGAAGTTGGAGATGCGCAATCCGTGTGGGAGCGTCAAGGACCGCGTCGGGGTGGCGCTGATCGCGGCGGCCGAGCGCGACGGACGGCTGCGGCCGGGCATGACGCTGGTGGAGGCGACGGGGGGGAATACGGGCATCGGGCTGGCGTTTGCGGCGGCGATCCACGGCTACCGGCTGATTCTGACGATGCCGGAGACGATGTCGACGGAGCGGGTGGCGTTGCTGCGGCATCTCGGCGCGGAGGTGGTTCTGACGCCGGGCATTTTGATGACCGACGCCGTTGCGCGCGCCGACGAGATCGTGCGCGAGACGCCCGGGGCGCTGATGCTGGATCAGTTTCGCAACCCGGGGAACCCGGAGGTGCATCGGCGCACGACGGGTCCGGAGATCTGGGACGATTGCGGCGGCACCGTCGACGTCTTCGTTTCGGCGGTCGGCACCGGCGGCACGATCACGGGCGTCGGCGAGGTGCTCAAGCAGCGCAAACCGGGCGTGCGCGTTGTGGCCGTCGAGCCGGCGGGCGCGGCCGTGCTGTCCGGACGACCGCCCGGATCGCATCAGCAGCCGGGCATCGGTGTCGGCTTTATCCCCGAGGTGCTCAACCGCGCCATTCTCGACGAAGTGATCGCGGTGAGCGACGAGGATGCGTTCGCTTGCACACGACGACTCGCGCGCGAGGAGGGCATCCTGGCCGGGGTTTCTTCCGGCGCAGCGCTGCACGCCGCACTGACGGTTGCCGAGCGACCCGCCGGCGCCGGCAGAACGATCGTCGCGCTGTTGGCCGACACGGGCGAGCGCTATATCACGACGTCGCTCTTTGCCGCGAATGCCGATTGAGAATCCGAGGTTCACGCTAGTGCCCACGGGCGCGTCGCGCGCTTGTTCCTGTTGAAACACCCGGCCCGTTCCCGTAGGCTCGCGTTCCATCCGCACCAAAGAGGAGACTTTCATGCCCCGCTCCGATCCCGCCGAAATCCTGATCGTGACGAACGAATGGGCAACGCGGAACGTGATCGAGGCGTGTGCGAAGCTGACGCACGAGCAGTTTCACCAGCGGTTCGACATCGGGCCGGGTTCGCTGCACGATGCGGTGACGCACATTCTGGGGGCGATGCGCGGGTGGGGCGATCTGCTGGCGGGTCGGGAGCAGCGGCCGCGGCTCGAAGGGACCCAGCGCAGCCCGGCCGAGCTGCTGTCGCTGCTCGATGAGATTGCGGCGGACCTGGCGGCGTCGGTTCGCGCGCATCCGCACGACGAGATCGTGACGGGATCGCGCGGCGGGCGCAGTTATTCGTTTGTTCGCGGCGGGGTGATCACGCACGTCACGACGCACGGCATGCACCACCGCGCGCAGTGCCTGAATATGCTGCGGCGGCTGAGCGTCGACCCGCTACCGCCGGTGAGCGTGGTGGAGTGGATGCTGATGGTGGACCCGGTTGCTCCGCCGGGGTGATGCGTCGCGCCCTGCGCGTCCCGGCGCGTCGCATCGGTTCAGGTATTCGGCCATTCGACAGGACCGCTCTCGAATCGCTTCTGCAGTCGCTCGGCAACGACGCGCCAGGCGCGGTCGAAATAGGCGCGGACGCGCTGCCACTCGTCGGCGTGCTCGGGAAATGCATGCTGCATTTCCTCCCAGCCGAGATGGGCGATGTGGACGCGTGTGCGTCCGGGGCCGGCGTCGGAGAGCCGCACGACGACCCAGGTGCGTTGCTGCCGCGCGTGCGGGAACGTCGGCGGCGCGTTCCAGTCGAAGGAGAGCATCGCCGCCGGTTCGTAGCTGAGGATGCGGCAGCCCTCGGAGCCGCGGACGCCTTCCGGCTGCGCGGGCATGAAGTACATCTCATAGGCGCCGCCAATGCGCAGCTCGATCCGGGCGTCCGGCGCGAAGAACGTTCTCACGCCGTCGCGCGTGGTCCAGGCGTCGAAGACCTGCTCGGGCGTGGCGGCCACCTCGACTTCCACTTCGATGCGCTGGTCAGCATGGGCGACGGAGTCGCCGCGTGTTGACGCGCCGCTCCTGGGCTGGTCTTCGGATTTCGCGGTCTGACCGGCGATCGCCCAGGCAGAGGCGAATGCGCAAGCCAGCATGACGGTGGTCGCTGTTTCACGATTCGTTCTCATCAGATACTCCTTGTGGCCGCAACCGTGCCCGCTGTGCACCCGGCGCGCGGGCATATTGCAGGGTGATGATCTCAGCGCCAGGCGCCGAGGATGGCGCCCATGACGACGAGCAGCGCGAGTTCGTGTCCGGTGTCGATGGCCCAGGCCTGAAAGGGCCGGACGCAGGCGGCATCTTTGGCCGCGGCGATGGGCGCGGCGACGCCGGCCCAGAGCAGTGCGCCGAGCAGAGCGCCCTGTCCGGCCGAGGTCGCTTCGGCCGCGCCGGTGAGCAGCGCCAGCACCAGCGCCATGACGATGTCGAGCACAAAGAACAGGCTAAAGTTCCGCGCCTGAAGTTTGCGCATCCTCTCGATGGTGTCGGCCGAGAAGCCATGCACGCGCACCCAGGCTTTGGCGGCGAGCGCGCCGTACCAGACACCGCCGACCATGAACCCCGCCACGGCGGCGACGAGCACCGCCCACCAGTTGATCGCTGCCAGACTCAACGACATCCGATTTCTCCAGCAAAAGTTTCGGCGGGCGCTCCGCAGCGCTCGCTCGCGTACGAGCGGTTGGTCAGCGCGGCCTGGGTCGGCCGTCGAGGAGGCGGATCCGCCCACCCGTCAGGGTGACGACGATCCGCCCGCCGTCGGGGCTGAACTGCACGAAGTAGGGGCTTTCCGCATCGCCGCGCAGGGCAACGGCCTCGGTCGCGCCAGCCACGTCCCACAGGCGCACGGTGAAATCATCGCCGCAGGTGACGAGGCGTGTGCCGTCCGGACTGAAGGCGAGTCCGCTGATGCCGCCGTTGTGGCCGGTCATGACCGCGCGCTCGCGCTGCGCGGCCGGATCCCAGAGGCGGATGGTGCCATCGACGCCGCAGGAGGCGAGGACGCGGCCGTCGCGGCTGAAGGCGACATTCGTCAGTCGCCCGCTGTGTCCGGCAAGGCGGCCGCGCGAATCGCCCGTACGGGCATCCCACAGATGCACGTTGCCGTCGTTGCCGGCCGAGGCGAGCAGCGCACCGTCGGGCGAAAACGCCACCGCATACGCGCCGGCGCCGTCACCCTCGATCAGCTTGTGCAAGCTGTGCGTCGTGGTATTCCAGAGGCGGATCGTCTTGTCGTAGGAGGCGGAGGCGGCGAGCAGTCCGTCGGGGCTGAAAGCGACGCCGGGCACGCCGCCTTTGTGGTCGGTGAGCGCGGCGAGTTCGGCATTGGTTTCCAGGTCCCACAGGCGTACGGTGGCATCGTTGGAGCCGGTGATCAGCCGCTTTCCGTCAGGACTGAAAGCGGCGCAGGCAACGGCGGAGGTGTGGCCGGTCAAATCGGCGAGGCGCTGGCCGGATTGGGCGTCCCAGATGGCGACGGTACCTGAGTGTTCGGCGGCGGCGATTCGCGTGCCGTCGGGGCTGAACGGCGCCGCCCAGGCCGTGTCGTCGGGACGGCCGATGCAGATGTCGGGCGTGAGCGCGTCGGCGTTCCACAGGCGGAGGGTCTTGTCGGGGGAGCCGGTGGCGAACTGCCGGCCGTCGGGATGAAAGGCGATGCACTGGACAACCGAAGTGTGCCCGAGAAGCACGCCCAGCGACGCGCCGGTCTCGGCGTCCCACACGCGCACGGTCTGGTCACTGGAGGCGGAGACGATGCGGCGGCCGTCCGGGGAGAAGGCGACGCTATTGACCCACGCCGAGTGACCGAGGCCGCGGCAGAGTTCGTGCCCATCGGCGAGATCCAAGACGCGGAGGTCTTTTTCCTTGGTGCCGGCGACGACGCGGCGGCCGTCGGGGCTGACGTCGATCGACTGCACGGCCGGGTAGTTGCCGCTGCCTTCCATGTCGATGAGCAGGGTACGTTCGCGCTTTTCGAGGTCGAAGACGTGGAGTTTGTAGGCCCAGTCGCCGGCGACGAGGCGTTTGCCGTCGGGCGTGAAGACAACATCAATGACGGGTTTGTTGGCGCAGAGGAGTTCACCGAGTTCGGTGCCGTTTTCCGCGTTCCACAGCTTGACGAGGCCCTGCACATATTGCGGCGGGTCGACGCGGCGATAGGTCGTCGTGGCGATCACTGCTCCATCGGGGCTGAACGCGACGCCGGGCACCGGATAGACGTGTCCGCCGAGCGTGAGCGCGAGTCGGCCGGTGTCCGCGTCCCAGACGCGCGCGGTGCCGTCGCGCGACGCGGAGGCGACGCGCGCGCCGTCGGGGCTGAACGCGACGCAGAAGATCTCACTCTCGTGACCGGTCAGGGTCAGGGTTGCACCGCCGCGGAGGTCGCGGAGGTAGACGGCACCGCCGGCGCCGCCGTAGGCGAGGCGCCGGCCGTCGGGGCTGTAGGCGATGCCGAAGACTTTCTGCTCCAGGTCGAACTTCCGCTCGCAGCGGTCGGATTGCGCGGCGAGATAGTGCCATTCCCAGGCACGAACTTCAGGCGGGACGGCGTCGAGCCAGCGGCGCGCGTCCGAGGTTTCGTGAAGACGCAAGTGCGCGGCCGCGGCGGCAACCTGTGCGCCATAGCACGAGGCCGTTGAATCCGCGGCCCCCGGCGCAACGGGTAGTCGCTCCGGCGCAGGTTCGGCAAACGCAGCGCAGACCAGACCGAGAAGGTTGGTCACGACAATGCCCCATAGGCTTCGCTTCATAAGCACTTCCCGTCGGGCCGTTTTCCGCGGCGCGCACCTTGACCGTTGCGGGCGCCGGCATCGCGCCCCGCATGACCTTATTCACGATCGCTCGTTGAACTGCTGCCCCTGAACAGTGGCGGCAGCGTCAATCGACGCAGTCAGATTGTTCGGCGGCGCATCAACTCGACGGCTCGCGGCGCCGCAGGGCGGCCGACGGCGGTTTGGGCGAGGCCCAGTCCGTGCCGTCGGCGAGGAGCCGATCGATGTAATCACGAATCTGCGTGACGGCCGCATCATACGGCTCGAGGCTGCGGAATGTCCGCGCCAGCATCACGGCGCCTTCCATGTTGGTCAGGATGAATGTGGCCAGTTGCTCGGTGTTGACGTGCTCGGGCAGCCGGTCGGCCGCGTCGTCGAAACACTGCTTGACCGCGTCGCGCCAATTGGCGAAGTTCTGTGCGAGCAACTGGCGAGCGGCAGGGTGGGTGTCGGCCAGTTCCAGAGCGAGGTTGCCGATCGGACAGCCCTGCGAGCACTCCGTATACATCATCATCTGGCGGTAGCCGTCGAGGATGCCGAACACGCGCTCGATCGGGTCGCTGATGCGCTCGAAGACCGGTGTGATGACCTCGGGCCAGAGGTTGGCCTTGTACCACTCGAGCACGGCGAGCAGGAGGTCCTCCTTGGTGGGGAAGAAATAGTAAAGGCTGCCGCTCTTGGCGTCGGCTTCCCGGAGGATTTGGGCGACGCCGGTGGCGGCATAGCCCTGCCGGAGGAAAAGGTCTCGGGCGGCCTCGACGAGCCTCGATCTGGTGTCAGCCTTGGCGGTCATAAGGATCCACTTAGATGATCGTTCAACTCAGTGTATCGGCCGTTTGGCAGCGCGTCAAGCGAGAAATACTGGTGCGCATGTAAATGCCGGCGGAATCGGAGGATATCGGCAAAGGCCTGCCTGCGGGGCCGGTGAAACGAGTGGTTGGCTGGGGGTGCGGGGGGGCGCGTCAACGGTAGCGGATGACCCGGGGCGGCGGTGGCGGCGACGGGCGAAGTCCACGCTGGCGCTGGGCAGCGCGAAGCAGAGCGCACACCAGCGGCGGGGGCTCCTCCTCGAAGGCGCGGAGTTCGGGCTGAAACAGCGTGGCGATGAAGAACGGGTGACGATCGAGTTCGACGGCGCGTACGTCGCCGCGCTTGTCTTCGGCGGCGACGCGCAGCCCCTGGGCTTCGATCCGCGCGCGGTAGTCGGCGCTGAGGCCGTAGTTACAGTGATAGCCCTCGGTCGATTGCGACTGCTCGTAGATGGCGCGCAGGCGCGAGTCTTTGCAAAAGAGCACGGCGGCGCTGGCGCCGATGAGCCCGCAGGCGAGCGGCGCGATCACGTGCCGCTCGGCGCCAGGATCCTCCTCGGCGTGGGCGGCGTCGGCAAGGCCGAGGACGTTGCGGCAGAACTCGAGCAGCGCGTGCTGGAAACCGCCGCAGGTGCCGAGAAAGGGCCGATCGTGTTCACGCGCGAACCTGATCGCCTGCAGCACTCCGGCCGGATTGCGATAGGGGCTCGCCGGCACGCACCAGACGGCGTCGAACTCGGCGAGGCGATCCTCGAATGAAGATGTCAGGTCCGTCGTTTCGATCCAGCAGGGCTCGACGCGCAGGTGTTCGGCGGCGGCGGCCAGTCGGAGTGCTTCGGGGATAGCGCGGTGTGCCGCGACGCGCTCGTTGTAGTCGCCGATGAGCGCGACGCGAAGGGGGCGGTGCGGATCGGGGGGAGAGCGGAACGACGGTCGGGAGTCGGTGATCATCGAGGAACTCCAGCGAAACGGACATGGATGACGGCGCGCCGACGGCGCAACCTCACCCGGGAATGACCGGATGCGAGAGGTTGAAGGGCATGCCGGTCAGCGGCAGACGGAAGCATAAAGTGTCTCTGTGTCATACGGTTGCCGCCACAGCGGGTTCGCGGATTTCCGGGGTGGCGCGGAATCCGTGCCGGCGCAGGTAATGCACCATCCGGGAAGTCTGAGCGGACGACCGGGTGGAGCGTAAGCCGCGGAAACGGCCGCACTCGCCGCCGGTCGCCGCCCGACTCGCACAGTTCGCCGCACCCTGCACCCCTGGAGGCGGACGAACGCACGTCTGATCATTCCCGGCCGGGCGCCGGGAAGTATTGAACGCAATTAGCGCACACTGTGGCGCGTCCGCCCGGCCGCCGCACGAAACGCCCTTGGCGTACGCATCGTCTGCCGCTTGAAGGCGCGGCAGAAATGGGCCTGGTCGGCGAATCCGGTCAGGGCCGCGATGCGCGCCAGCGGCAGATCGGACTCGCGAAGCAGGCGGCAGGCCTCGTCGACGCGGAGGCGGCGGACATACTCGCCGGCCGTGCAGCCGAAGCGGCGGCGAAAATCGCGCGCCAGGTGGACCGGGTGCACACCCAACTCGCGGGCCATGGCGTCGAAGCGCAGCGGCGTGCGGTAGCGCTCGTGGAGTAACTGGCGGGCGAGGCGCAACCAGGTCGGCGGCGCCTCAGCCGGAGCGCGGCACAGTTCGCGCGCCAGTTCGTCGATCAGCTCCCAGGCCAGGCCCGGCAGCGCCAGATTCGACGCGTCGTCATGGAGCAGGTATTCGCGGTACATGCGGAGCGCGAGACGGATGCAGGACGGCGCGGCGAGATGTCGCGTCCGCACAAGCGTTGCAGTTTCGTCGCCGACAGCGGCGAACGTCCGGGGCGCCAGCTCGATGAAGAAGGAATACGCACCGCGCGGGCCGAAGCGGTTCTCATGGCGCTGGCAGGGGCGTTTGAAGAGCAGCGCGCCGGGCGCGCAATCCTTTTCGTCGCGGCCCCAGCCCTCGCGAAACACGCCGTCGAGCACGAGGACGAAGTTCGCGTGTTCGTGGGCGTGCGGAGGAAGGACGAGACCGGGTGGGCGACGCGTCGCGGAAAAGGTAAAGCCGTCGACCGCCAGCTCTCGTCCGGGTTGGCCGAGGGATACACGGCGATGCACCTGCACCATGTGCGTCACTCCGTCGTACCGATGCGAAACACGCGCTGCACGGCGGGCAGAATCGGGGATGCGCCAATCCCTGCGCCGCGGCGCAAACAGGTGGGCCTCTGAGCGGGTGGCCGCGACGTCGGATTCGGAGGTTGCACGGGACGCTGCAGCCGCCGCTGATTATACCCGTCCGGGGCCGCCGCACCTAGCTGAATTGCAGCGGGGTCCACGCTCTCGGAAGGGACTATCGGACCTGGCGCCAAAGTCGGGGCGAGGGACGAAATCGCCCCGCCTGAACCGAGAGCTGAATTGTATGTTGAGCACAGGGTTGCCCCCGGGGTCGGGGGTGCGCAACCGGTGCAGCGCTGCGCCGAGTGGATGGGCAGGACGAGGCACGATATGGGCCGGGTCGAATGACCCAGGCGGGCGGAGCGAAACCGGTGAAATGACCAACGGGTCCGGGCCGGTGCGCATGGCGGGGCAAAAAAGCGGCGGGCCGGGTGTGGCACGAAGGATGCCGATGTCGAGCGGGGGGTAAGAGTCATGGAAAAGGAACGTACAAACAGTCTGCCGGGGACGGGTGCCCGCCAGGGCGCACAAGCGCTCATCGAGCGCAACGAACTGCTTCACTGGGCCGAGGTTGCACGCTCGCAATCGACGCAGCACGGCTTTCGCGTCGACCAGCCGAGCCATTTCGTCTGCAATCTGCCATGCAACATTCAGTGGAAAAACCGTTTCGGCCGCGCCGAGGCGATCAAGGCGCACACGCAGACGATCGGCATGAACGGGTCCGTGCTGAGCAGCCGCCGCGCGCTGCCGCTGTTCGGCGTGGTGCAGCTTCAGCTGGACGATGGCACGCCGCGCCCGTGGATCCACGCCAAGGTGATCGAGAACAAGCAGACGGTTTCGGGCTATCTGATCAGCGTGGAGTACGTGGCGGACGATGCGCGCAGCGCGATCTCGGCCGACGAGGAGCGCAGCCGCAGCGCCATGGCGCGGTCGCCGCTGCTGCGCAAGCGGACCTCGTTCCGGTAGCCGATTATTCGAGTCGATTGGGGAAGGTGTAGCGCCGCGCGGTCGGGCGGCGCTACTTTTTTTCGCGCAGGCGCACGCCGCTGAGCGCTTCCGCCTCGGTGTCGTAGGCGTCAAACACGTCGTCCAGGCGGGAGAGGCGGACGATCTCGGCGATGCGCGGCTGGAGGGCGGCGAGTCGCAATTCGCGCCCGTCGTCATAGAGTCGTCGCTGCAGCTTGAGCAGCGCGCCGATCCCGCCGCTGGTGATGAGTACGAGGCCGGAGAGTTCGATGACGAGCAGGGCGGGTTTTCGCTCGTGGACGGGGGCGAGGTGGCGTTCGAGTTCGGCGACCTCGGCGGCGGCGAGCTGGCCCGCCAGCCGCAAGACCATTCCCGTTGGCTGTTCAACGGTTTGACAGCGTAGATCGCCCATCGTGTTCAACCTTGTCGGTTGAGGCGCGCGTTCGCGGTTCTGAGCCCGACCGTCGGCGCATTATAGCCTGTCGGGCGAATGCAAGGACTGGGCAGCGGCCCGTTCGCGGGTGCGCACGGGGGCGGGCGGATCAGCGAAAGGCGCGAACGAGGATCGGCCGCGGGTTGCCGGGCGGCGTGGCGTCGTGGAAGCCGCAGGCGGTGAAGAGTTCGGGTGTGCCGGTCCAGGCGAAGGCGGCGGGAATGCGTGCGCCGGCGCGACTCGGACGGACGGGATAGCCCTCGAGGCGCCGGGCGCGGGCACGCCGGGCGAGGCGCACAGCCTCGCGGAGGAGAGCGGTGCCGATGCCCTGACCGCGTCGGCCAGCGCGGACGAAAAAGCAGACGACGCTCCAGGTCCGCTCGTCCCAGTCCGTCTGCAGTGCGCGGACGCGTTCGAGCCGGGGAAAATCCATGCGCGGCCCGATGCAGCACCAGCCGACGGGTTCGTCGCCGTCGAGGGCGATGCAGGCCGTGACGCGTCCGGCGGTGACGAGTTTGCGGAAGGCGCGGCGGTTGGGCTCGCCCTTATTCTGTTCCCACAGTTTGCCGCCGCGGGGCACGCGCCACCACATGCACCAGCAGCCGCCGCAGGCGCCGTTACGGCCGAACAGCCGTTCGACCAGGGGCCAGTCGGTGCGCGCCAGCGCCCGCACGCGCACGCGCGTCAGCGGCGACTGCGGATCAGCGTTTTTCATCGGAGTACTACCCGGCAGCGTTTGAAGCACGAATCCGAGGGCCACAGGTTGCGCCGGCATTGCACGCCGGAGTGCATGGCACGTCAAGGTCGCCCGTCGATGGGGATCGTTTGACGCCAGGTGGAGCGCTTCGGATACTGCTCCGCATGGCCGCCGCGCTGGAATACATCGGTCGCCGGGCCACCACCGGCCTCGAGGCCTTCGGCCGATTCTGGCTCTTTTCCTGGCACACCGTCGCCTGGATACCCAGCGCCGCCGTGCATCCGCGCAACTGGCTGCTCTTCCTGCGGCAGGCGTATCTGGTCGGCGTGCTCAGCGTTCCAATCATCCTCATCACGGGCTTTTTCATCGGTATGATCCTCGCGGTGCAGGCGATGGAGCAGTTCCGCGCGGTGGGGATGGACGAATGGATGGGGGTGCTGGTCAACCTCTCGGTCGTGCGCGAGCTGGGTCCGGTCTTCGCGGCGGTGATGCTGGCGGGGCGGATCGGCGGGGCGTTGACGGCTGAGCTGGGCACGATGAACGTGACGGAGCAGATTGACGCGCTGCGGGCGATGGGGGCGGACCCGCTGCGCTACCTCGTCGTACCGCGCTTCCTCGCCTGCCTGCTGCTCACGCCGCTGTTGACGTTGTACTGCAACCTGATGGGGGCGGTGGGGGGGTGGCTGATCAGCGTGCAGGTGTTCCACGTCCCGCCGGAGCCGTACTGGCGAAACACGGCGCTGGTGCTCGAGAGCTGGGACCTGTTCAATTCGATCCTCAAGAGTTTCGCCTTCGGCGGGACGATCGGGCTGATTTCGTGCTTCAAGGGATTCACGTGCAAGCCTGGTGCGGCCGGCGTGGGCACGGCCTGCACGGAAGCGTTCGTCGCCAACTTCCTTTCGCTGATCATGCTCGACTTCTTTATCGGCTTCCTGCTCAAGACGATCTACGAGGGCGTCTGGGGCTACAAGCCGGTGCTCTTCTGAGCCGGCACGGCGAGCGCCGATGGGCAGGCGTTCGTTGGCGAGGCGGCGATGCACGGCTCGATTGACACTCGTAAACAGCAGCACTACAAAGATTTGCGATGAGCATCGAAGCGCAGGCGATCGCGGGACCGGCCGCGCCGGAGGGGTACGACCGCGCCCCGGTGGTCGAACTGCGCGAGGTGCACAAGAGCTTCGGCCGCCTGAACGTACTCCGCGGCGTGAGTATCGACTTCCGCGCGGGGCGTACGACCGTCGTCATCGGCGAGTCCGGCGCGGGCAAGAGCGTCATCCTCAAGCACATCACGGCGTTGCTGCGACCGGACAAGGGCGCCGTGTTTTTTCACGGACGGCGGATCGACCGGCTGCCGGAGCGCGAACTGGTCGAGGTGCGCAAGCGGTTCGGATTTCTCTTTCAGATGGGCGCGCTGTTCGATTCGCTGACGGCCGGGGAGAACGTCGCGTTTCCCCTGCGCGAACACGCGAAGTATTCGGAAGGGGAAATCTCGCGGATCGTGGAGAAGAACCTTCATCGTGTGGGGCTGGACGGTGTGCGTCACAAGCGTCCGGCCGAGCTTTCGGGCGGACAGCGCAAGCGCGTCGCGCTGGCCCGCGCCATGGCGCTGGATCCGGAGGTGATTCTGTACGACGAGCCGACGACGGGACTCGATCCGGTCCGTGCGGACGTGATCAACGAGTTGATTTTGAAATTAGCGCGGGAGAGCCGCATCACGAGCGTCGTCGTCACGCATGACATGACGAGCGCGTTCAAGATCGCCGACCGCATCGCCATGCTGTACGAGGGCCGGATCATCGCCGACGCAGCGCCCGATGAAATCCGCGCCTCGACCGACGATCGCGTGCGACGGTTCATCGAAGGCAAGGCCGCACGCGAGGACCTCGAGGCGCTGTATCCCAAGGAGTGAGCCATGCCTGAGAACGCCCGCCAGAATGTCATCGTCGGACTGTTCGTGCTCGTCGCCCTTGTCGTGATGGGCGTGCTGATCATCTGGTTCGGCGAATCGCCGGACTGGCTCGGCCGCGCTCTTGGCGAGGGAACCTACACCGTCTCCCTTCACTTTGATCAACTGACCGGCGTGGAGGCGGGCACGGACGTGCGAATGGCGGTCGGATCGATCGGGCGCGTTGAGTCGCTCGGCTTTCGCGACCCGCTCGACCCCGGCAAAGGCATCAAGGTCGTCGCGGCAATTAACAAGAGCGCCAGCATTCCCGCCAATGCGGTGGCCGTCGTGACGCCGGCGGGAATGTTCGGTCGGGCGTTTATCATGGTGAGTACGCCGGCACAGGTCGCGGCGGCGCCGCCGATCCCCACGGACGGCTCCGGCCGGATCAACGGGGAGATGGTCGGCGTGCTCGAGGGCATGGTTCCGAAGGACATGATGGCGACGTTCGAACGGGCGCTCGCGGCGGTCGGAAACCTGTCCGACGCGCTGACGCCTGTGGCGCATGATTTGCACGAGTTGATGGTGCAGCGACCGGCCGAGGTCGTCGACCGCCCGCCGCCGGGGATGAGCGACATTACCGCCAACCTCTATACCGCCGTCAATCGGCTGGACAGGACGCTGCGACACATCGACGCGCTGGTGGGCGATCCGACGATGCAGAGCCAGGTGCGGCTCGCCGTCGAAAACGTCTACGGCATGTCGGAGGACGGGCGCGCTTCGATGCAGCAGTTTCGCGCGTTCAGCGAGGACCTGCGCGTCATCGGCGAGGACACGAAGAAGTCGGTGGAGAAACTCGACGCCCTGCTGGTGAGTACGGACCAGCGGTTCGAGACGATGACGCGCAAGCTGGTCGACGCGGCCGACGCGGCCGGGCGGGTGCTGACGCAACTTGACGAGGCGACGACGAAGATGAACCGCGGCGAGGGGACGATTGGGCGCTTCCTGAATGACCCGCGTCTGTACGAGGAGATGACCGTCACGTTCCAGCGGCTGGCGCAGCTTGCCACCGACATGCGCGGACTGGTCGAGGAGATTCAGCGCAGCGGGCTCAAGACGCGGTTCTAGCCGGCCGGCCGGCCGGCCTCTGGGCGCAAAAGGTCGCCCCAGGCAGCGGCTAGGTACTGTCTGGGGCGGAGGTGAAAGGATGGTCTGTTGCGACCGAAGTCGAGTTCGCTTTCCTTTTCCCCTATAGACGCGGCCGGCCCGCAGCCCCCGTCATATTTTTCCGGCGGTTTTCCGGCGTGAGCGTGAACCTGTTCCGCCGCCGTTTGCTCGGCGCAGGTCCCGCTCCCCGCGCGCGGCAAGAGGGCCGCCGTAGCGGCACCCCTGCCCCCCGAAAGCCACGTCATGGCCGTGGTGCGTGAATCCGGTCGCGTTATTTGGCGTCGGCCGCCTGCTGCACCGGTTCGGCGGCGGCGGGCTCCCCGGCCGGTTCTGTCTTCGGCGCCGGTTCCTTGTAGTTTGTCACCATCACCGTGCGATAGGCGCCGTCCTCAAGCGTCGTTACCGAGGCCTCGCTCTGGAAGAAGTCGAGCTGCGCCACCACCGGCGCCAGCTTCTGCATCAGTCCGAACATCACCCGCGCGCCCTCGGTTTCCTTGGTCTGCGGCATGAAGGTGGACCACATTCCGGTCATGCCGAAGACCTGGGCCAGCTCCTGGCCCATGTTCGAGGTGTCGGAGAACGAGACGCTGGTAAACTTGTCCTTTGGCGAGAGCCCTTCCTTGCGAAAGCGGGCGCTGGCGGTGATCGACGCGCGCGTGCCGGCAGCCGTCTCAAGACAGCGCTTGATCGCCGGCTCGCTTGTACCGAACACCAGGTAACCGTCGCGCATACCGTAGACGGGGCGGAGGAACATGGCGACCATGGGGTGCGTCACGGTCGTGAATCCCTCCAGCGTCGGCGAGACGGCCGGCTGAATCAGCAGCGCCTGGTTCTTCGACGTCAGCAGTTCGTTGAGCTTGGCGATCCAGCCGTCGATCTTCGCGCGGGCCTTCGCCTCGTCCCGGACGCGGACGAACATCACGCTGTCCGACCCGCCGAACGGCGAGGGCGTCGCCGGAGGCATCGAGACGCTGATCGTTTCCCCGTCGACCCAGCTCAGCAGGTCGTTCTCGATGTTGAAGCCGATCTGCGCCTGCAGCCCGTCCCACTTGGCCAGCAGTTCCTCGCCGCCGGCCAGGTCATTGCGGAAGTAGCCGAGCACCGCCTGATAGAGCCCCTGGACATCGATCCCGACGGAGACGGAGAAACTCGTCGCCTCCTGCGGCACGTACTTGCCGAAATCATCGAGCTGCCGCGTGCGGAAGATCGCCCGCGCGAAAGGCTTATCCTGCGCGTTGGGCAACAGCTTCGTCAGCGTCGTGGATTTCGTCGAGTAACCCTCAGTCGAGCTGACCGAAGCGACCCAGTCGACGAAGCGCAGGTGATCGACGGCGCGGTGAATGGCGCGGAAGATCGCGTCGGGCCTGGTGTAGGCGGGAACCGTTTCCCCCTCTGCCTTCGTCTGGCCCGCCACCATCCGCTCGAAGAACGTCACGGCGCCGTCGAGCTGATCGCAGAAGGCGGTGACGCTGACGAACATTCGTTCGGTCTCGGCCCTGGGCAGCGAACCGAACGCCTCCTTGAAGTCCGGCCGGTCGATGAGGCGTTTGACACCTTCGCCGCCGTTGATCAGCCCCAGCGCCTGGTCGAACAGCCCGTTCGGCTGACCGATCCCGGCGATAATCACGTCGTCTGCCGCGCCGATGCTGAACTGAAAGACGTTGTCCGGCACCGAGAGCGACCAGAGGCGAACCTTGCCGCGCGTGGACTCGACGACGCGCAGAGCGCCCTGAGAGGGGGGCGTGGTCCCTTCGGGGTGCGCCTCATCGTCGAGTGCCGCAATTGCGGCGAGGATGGCGCGCAGCCCCTCGAGGTTCTTCTCCTGCTCCTCCGGTGGCACGCGGCAGATGAACAGGTGGCTGGGCGACGGCATGTCCATGCGCCAGGCATAGACGAACTCCCTGCCGATCAGGCTCCACCAATCGACGCCGTGGCAGAGTTCGGTGAGGCGCGTGAGGACTGCCTCAGCCTGCGCCACTTCGTCCGCCTCCTTGCCGGCAAGGATCAGGTTCTTGATTTCGCCGAGGAGATTCACCCGCTCCAATGCCTCGAACACCTCGCCCCAGTATTCGTCGAGGAAGGCATTCTTCGGGTTCTCGATCGAGTGCACATAAAAGAACGCGCCGTCAGGCACGGCCTGGTCCAGTGACCACGGCTCCTTCATCTCCGCCTGCACCGGCACGGCCGCACACAGCGCGAGCAGCCAGGCAACTCTCCGCGAGTGACGCATGGGGAAATCCTTTCGCTCTGTCCTCTTGGGCGGCCGACCCGGCCCGCCGAACCTCGTGATCGCGGAAACCCCCCGCGACCCCCGCTCTCCGCCGCCCTTCCGTGACAGCCCCCCGGCGGCCGGAGCGCTAGCCATCTCTTTCAGCGTACGCGGCTGGCGGACGTGTCGTCGCGCCGCGAGCGCGGGTGATTCCAGCTCCGTCGCGCGCCCGATATGATAGGGTCCAGATGGTGATCTCCCGGATCGCCGCCGACCCGCAACTGGGACTTCTCGCCGACCGGTTGGGCGAGCCTCAAGGGGTGGTTTCCGCCACCGGCCTGTGGGGATCGTCTGCGCCGCTCGCCGTAGCCCACCTCGCCCAACGCCTGAATCGCACGTTTCTTGTCGTCACCTCGCACTTTGACCAGGCCGACGACGCGCGCGACGACATTGAACTGTTTCTCAACCGGGCCTGTGAGCTGTTCGGCGCCTGGGAGGGCCTGCCTGGGGAGGGCGCCGCCGCCGCCGAGGTCGCCGCCGAGCGGACCCGCGTCCTGTTGCAACTCACCGGAAGCAACTCCATCGCGGGATCACCGCGCGTCATAGTCTCACCCGTTCAGGCGCTGATGCAGCCCGTGCCACTGCCCGACCGGCTCCAGGGCGAAACGCTCGCCCTGACGCGCGGCGCGGGACCGACCCGCGACGCCCTGGTTGCCTGGCTCGTCGAGCGCGGCTACGACCGCCTCGAACTCGTCGAATCGCCGGGCGACTTTGCCGTGCGTGGCGACATTGTCGACGTCTTCCCGCCGGGCTCATCTCAGCCACTGCGGATTGAATACCTCGGCGACTCGATCGACTCGCTGCGCTTGTTTGACGAAACTTCGCAACGGTCGTCGCGCGATGTGGAGTCGTTCCGGCTTCCCGGGCGCGAGTCGGCGAGCGGCAAGCTGGCGCCCGGACAGTTCACGCACCTGTTCAGCTACCTTCCACCCGACGCGGTCGTCGTGTTCGACGAGCCGGCGGAGATCGAGGAGATCGGGCGCGCGGTGTGGGAGCGGCTGGCCCGGCCGGTCGGCATGTATCCGCCGGAGGCGGTGTTTCGGGCGTCGGCGCCGCTGGCCCAACTGCACCTCGGCCGCTTCGCCGGGACGGCCGGCGTCGAGACGGTGCACTTCGACGTCGAGAGCCTGCAGCGGTTCGAGACGCGGGCAGGGGAGGCAATCGAGGAGCTGTTGCGGCTCGCGGCGGGGAACGACGTAGTCGTCTATTGCGACAATCAGGCTGAGCAGCAGCGCTTTGCCCGGATGCTCGACGAGGCGGCAGCCGTCGGCGCGGAGCGGGGAGCGCGGGCACGGATCGGGCTGGAGATCGGGCTGCTGCACCGCGGCTTCCGCTGGGCGGAACACGGCCTCGTGCTCGTCGGCCATCACGAAGTCTTCCACCGCTACAAACAGCGACACCGCATCCGCCGCACGCGCGCAGCGCGCCCGGTCGAAAGCTGGCTCGATCTTGCCGTGGGCGACTACGTCGTCCATGTGACGCATGGCATCGGCCGCTTCAAGGGCATGACCACGCTGCGCAAGGCCAACTCGAACAAGGCGGAGGAGTTCCTCGAGATCGAATACGCCGGCAAGTCGGTGCTGCACGTGCCGGTGTCGCAGATCGACCTGGTGCAGAAGTACATCGGGGCGGGGGGGCTGCGGCCGACGCTGTCGAAGATCGGCGGGACGCGCTGGACGCGAACGAAGGAGGCCGTCGCCGAGGCCGTCTCCGACCTGGCCGGCGAGATGCTGCGCTTGCAGGCCGAGCGGGAATCCGTCCCGGGCACGCCCTATCCGGCGGACACGGAATGGCAGCGCGAGTTTGAAGAGTCGTTCATCTACACCGAGACGGAGGATCAGCTCACCGTCGCGGCGGAGATCAAGTCGGATCAGATGCGCGAGCGGCCGATGGATCGCCTGCTCTGCGGCGACGTCGGCTACGGCAAGACGGAGCTGGCGATGCGTGCCGCGTTCAAGGTGGCGGAGTACGGGCGGCAGACGGCCGTACTCGTCCCAACGACCGTCCTTGCCGAGCAGCACGCGCAGACCTTCCGCGAGCGGATGGCCGACTACCCGTTCGTCGTCGAGAGCCTCTCGCGCTTCCGCACGGCCGCGCAGCAGCGCGAGATCCTCCAGCGCACCCGCAAGGGCCAGGTCGACGTCCTGATCGGCACACACCGGCTGCTGAGCAAGGACGTGGCCTTCGCCGACCTCGGGCTCGTCATCGTGGACGAGGAGCAGCGCTTCGGCGTCGAGCACAAGGAGCGGCTCAAGCGGCTGCGGACGACGGTGGACGTGCTGACGCTGACGGCCACGCCCATCCCGCGCACGCTGCACATGGCCATGTTGGGCATCCGCGACATCAGTTCGCTGACGACGCCGCCGATGGACCGCCGCAACATCGTCACCCAGGTGCGGCCGTGGGAGGATGACCTGATCCGCGACGCGATCATCCGCGAGATGAACCGCGACGGGCAGGTGTTCTTCCTGCACAACCGCGTGCGCGGGATCCAGGCCGTCTCGGCGAAGATTCAGTCAATCGTGCCCGAGTGCCGCATTCTCGTCGGCCATGGGCAGATGGGCGTGCACGAACTCGAGGACGTGATGCTGCGGTTCGTCAACCGGGAGGCGGACGTGCTCGTCTGCACGACGATCATCGAGAGCGGCATCGATATCCCGAACGTGAACACGATCTTCATCGACAACGCCGACCAGTTCGGCCTGGCCGACCTGCACCAGCTTCGCGGGCGCGTCGGGCGTTACAAGCACCGCGCGTACTGCTACCTGCTCCTTCCGGCCGGGCGGACGATCACGCGCGACGCGGCGAAGCGGCTCAAGGCGATCGAGGAGTTCGCCGAACTCGGCGCGGGCTTCCGCATCGCCATGCGCGATCTGGAGATACGCGGGGCGGGGAACATTCTGGGCGAGCAGCAGAGCGGGCACATTGCGGCCGTCGGATACGAGATGTACTGCCGGCTGCTGGAGTCGGCCGTACGCCGGCTGCGCAACGAGCCCGAGTCGGCGCCGCCGCGCGTCCACCTCGAACTCGACGTGCTGGCGCAGATTCCGCGCGGCTACGTCCGCGCCGATCGCCAGCGCATGGAGATTTACCGGCGCGTCGCAGCGTGCACGACAATTGAGGAACTGCAACGGCTGGAGGCCGACATGAAGGACGCGTTCGGTCCGATCCCGCCGGCGGCAACGACACTGCTGGAGCTGGCGGAGATTCGCGTGCTCTGCCACCGCTGGCGAATCGTCTCGATCATCCGCACTCCGCCCGACCTCATCTTCGCCGTGCAGGACATGCACCTGGTCGATGCGTTGTTTTCCGGCGCCGCCGGCAGCGTGCGTATCCCGGACGCGGAGACGGTCTTCTGGCGCCCGCCGCCGGCGTATCTGGAGCCGGCGACGCTGCTTGCCGTGCTGCGCAAGCTGCTGGGCAAGGCGATGCCCGCGCCCGCCGCCGCGGTGGCGACAGGCGCGCGCGGCCGGTATGCTGAATCGTCATGAGCCGTGCGGGAATAGGGTGGGGCGCTGCAATCTGCCTGTGCTGCGCCGCGTGTGCCGACCCGCTCCGGCCGGTGAGCGGGTGGGGAACGGCGTCGAACTCGGCACCTGCCCCGACGGCGTCGAGCGAACCGATCGAATTCGCACGAACGACCGATCCCGCCGCGGACACGTCGAATCCACCGGCCACGGCCGAAACCTCGACGCGCCCAGCGCGCGTGGCATCGGTTTCGCTCCGCGCTGAGGGCGGGCCCGTCTCAACGGCTGCGCCGGTGGGCGAGCGACCGGCGAACAGCGTCGGCTCCGGCATTCTCTTCGTCAACGGCGAGACGCTGACGCTCGAACAGGTGCTTGAGCCGATCCTCGAAGATCTCAAGCAGCGCGCCGTGACCATGCCGGCCGAGCGCTACATCGAACACGTCCGCGATCTCGTCTCCAGCCAGATCTGGCAGAACGTCAGCGAGATTCTCGTCTATCAGGACGCGCGGCGTGCGCTGGACGAGCGGTATAACGAGGCGCTCGATCGGGAGGTGGACCGTGTGCTGCAGGAGCGCGTGAATAACGAATTCGGCGGACGACAGGCGCGCTTTGAGAAGCACCTCGCCGACCTCGGCCTGTCGCTCAAGGAGGTGCGCGAGCGCACGGCGCGGCGGCTGCTCGTCGGCGACTACCTGCGCCGCAAGCTGACGGGCGGCGCGCCCGAGCCGCGCCGCGACGAACTGTGGGACTACTACGACAAACACCGTGAAGAATACCGCTCGCCGGCGCGAGCCGAACTGCGGCTGATCGATATCCCGTTTGACGCTTTTGTCGAGGGCGGCCGCGCCGGGCGCGACACGCCGGATTGGATGCGCTCGCGCGATCAGGCGCAGCGGCAGATCCATCTGGCACTGGGGGAGCTGGACGCGGGCAGGTCGTTCGCGGAAGTGGCGAGTCGCTACTCGCGCGGGGTGCGCGCCGACAAGGGCGGCGACTGGGGTTTCATCGGGCCCGACAGTCTGGCCGGGCGTTATCGTATCGCCGGGACCGTGCTCTTCTCGCTCTCGCCGGGCGCGCACAGCCGCGTCATAGAGGGCGAGGACGGGTACTTCATCGTCGGCGCGGGGCGCATCGAGCGGGAGCACGTACTGACGTTCGAGGAGGCACAGCCGCGCATCCGCGAGGCGCTGCGCAATCGCTGGTTCGAGGAGCGCGAGCGTGAGTACCTGGCGCAACTGCGTGCCAAGGCCCACTTCCGCCGCTGGGACGAATTCACCGGCGAAGTCATTCGCGCGCTGCCGCGCCCGCGGAACGCCGATCCGCACTCCCCGCGCAGCGCCGCCGTGCGCTGAGGGGCCCACCCATGTGCAACCGCTTCGCCATGGAGGTTGAGCCGCAGGTCATCGCCGAGGCGTTTCGCGCACTGTCCATGCCGTCACCGCTGCCGCCGCTGACGCGCTATAACATTGCCCCGACGCAGCTCGTGCTCATCGTGCGCGAGAGCGGCCGGCGCGAGTTGGTGCCGATGCGCTGGGGCCTTATTCCGCACTGGGCCAAGGACGACAAGGCGGCCTCGCGCCTGTGCAACGCGCGGGCCGAGACGGTGGCGGAAAAGCCGTCGTTTCGCGCTGCGTTCCGTGCGCGGCGCTGCCTCGTGCCTGCCACCGGCTTTTATGAATGGGCGCGCGAGGGCGACCGCCGCCCGCATCTGTTTCGGCTGCGCACCGGCGGCCTGTTCACCTTCGCCGGGCTGTGGGAGGCATGGCGCGACCCGGCCGGTGCGGAGGTGCTCACGTTCACCTTCGTCACAACGGAAGCGAACGCGACCGTCGGCGAAGTGCACCCGCGCATGCCGGTGATCCTCCTCGGCGACGAGGCCGAGCGCTGGCTCGACCCGGCCACGCCGCCCGAGGAACTGCGCGCGCTGCTGCGCCCGGCACCCGACGACCTCCTCGTGAGGACGCCGGTGAGCAAGGTCGTGAACAACCCGCGCCACGACGTGCCGCAGTGCGTGATTCCAACCGAAGCTGAATGATTCGCACAGTTCCCAACGATAATCGCGCGCCGCCGTCGGCGAACAACGCCCGCGTCGCTGCGCGTACCGTCACGGCTCTTCCGCCGTCAGCATCGCCAGGTACGGCCCGTCCGGTCGTTTCTCGACGATCTCGCAGCGCCACTCCGCCGCGGCGGCGTGTGCGTGGAGCGTCCGGGGGTCGGCGGCGACCTGGGTGAACGTCGGGCCGCGCCGGCCGCGGTATTCGAGCTGCACGTCCATCTCGCCGAAGTAGCGCCCTCGCGCTGTCATATGCGCCATCAGGCCGCGCGCGCGGTCGTTGTCACACAGCCGCATATCGGCTGAGTCGATGATCAGCCGGCCGCCGGGGAGGACGAGCCGCCGCAGCCGCCTCAGAAAAGGTGTCAGGTCGGCCAGCCCAGCCGCCAGCGACAGCCCATTCATCATCGCCAGCAGCGTGTCGAACGGCCCGTCATCGAATGAGCCGACCTCGG
>CAZNDQ010000009.1:0-7069 GCA_964571825.1 uncultured Planctomycetales bacterium
GTTGATCGAGCCGCTGCGGGAGCTGTTCAAGGACGAGGTGCGCGTGCTGGGGATCGCGCTGGGGCTGCCGGAGGAGATCGTCTGGCGGCATCCGTTCCCCGGGCCGGGGCTGGCGGTGCGGATCATCGGCGAAGTGACGCCGGAGCGGCTGGAGTTGCTGCGGGCGGCGGATGCGGTGGTCATCGAGGAGATCCGCGCGGCCGGGTGGTATCGCAAGATCGCGCAGGCGTTTGCCGTGCTGGTGCCGGTGGCGTCGGTGGGGGTGATGGGGGATGGGCGGACCTACGGCGGGCAGCACGTGGCGGTGGTGCGGTGCGTGGAAAGCCAGGACTTCATGACGGCCGACTGGGTGCACATCGACCACGACGTGCTGAGCACGATCGCGACGCGGATCATCAACGAGGTGCCGGGGATTAACCGCGTGACGTATGACGTGACGAGCAAACCGCCGGCGACGATTGAGTGGGAATAGATCGGATTCTGGGCGAGGCAGCTAGGAATACGGAGAGGCCGAATGATACCGAAGCAGATAAAACGCCAGCACATCTTGGAAGCGCTCAGGCGAATCGACCCAAACAACATTCCACCACGCAGGCAGTCCACGCGGTACGATCTACTTCACGATGGGTTGCGGTATCCACCCAAATACGTTATCTCGGTCGCGAATAAGCTCCTATCGGGACAAGAACTCAAGCCAAGTGTATTCAGTGGTGGTATTGAGACGAACATGTTCTTGGCCGGCCTTGGGTTTCGAATCATTGAGAGTCGCTCGAAGTCGGAGGTAACGAAGCGTTCCCGGAAAGCACGCTGATCCGGATATCGGGGAATAGTCAATGGCTCGCACGAAATACCAAGTCAGGGTTTATCCAGATGAGCAACCGTTTTTTGCGCGCATAGTTCTTCGCACTCAGCCGTGGAACGCGGTTCCAGACGCGAGAAAGATCGTGGAAGCGGTACTTGCGGCATGGCCTCGAGGTGTTCGGTCCAAATACCTGCTGGCCCCGGGTGGATTTCTCGACCTCATTTGGCCGTGCGCCCTGCAGGAATGCGATTGTCCACGCAACCCTCCGACGAACATCGTCGATGCGCTCGTTGCAGACGCAAATCGTGCCGTCGACAAATTCTTGGCGAAGGGCCTCCGTGAGCAGTTGCAGGAGCGCTCGCGCTACCTTTCCATTGGAGTTGATGCGCTAGACGGCGACACGGACCTTCATTCTGAACTCGTATGTCTGCTGGACTTGGAGACAGGCGCCATTTGGTGGACAGGGAAATCGTATCCCACTCCGGATCAACAAAACAAGTTGGTGAGGGTTACGGACCTTGGCTCGCATTGTGTGGCTACACCTGACGGTCCTGTTTTGTTGCTTGGTTGTCACGACTTGAATCTCTTTAGCCCGCGAGCCGAGGCCAATGCCATGGGTTGGCGACAAGACACGATCGTGCAATTTCGTGCACTTGCACTTGCGCATGGTCCGACTGTTGTATTGCAGCATCCGCATACAGCGGACACTCCCGGGACCTGGAGGACAGCCTGGGGCGGCTTGGTACGTACCTTACCGTCAGTAAGGCGCTATGCCAGTTCGGGCGCGTACTGGTTCAATGGGAAACGTTGCCGCGGGAAACTCGAAGATGTCTTGCTGCAAACGAAACTGGGCCCTTCCATTGACTTCGTAGTCGGGCAAGGCTGAAGCGATCTGAAAGGCGATTACGGGTCTGCATCCTGTGGCGCCTTCTCAAACATCACCAGTAGTTGATCGCCGGTGCGCGATTGCCTGCGGCTGAGGTGGGCGGAGAGGCGATTCAACGGCCAGGGGAGGCGGCGGAGGCGGCCGAAGGTGAGCACCTGGAGGACGAGGCGCAGGGACCAGAGGGCGCGGAAGGCGGGGGAGTAGGCGGCCCAGGCGAGGGTCTGCAATTCTGTCGGGGCCAGTGCGCGAATCTGCTCGTACGAATAGTGGCGGTGCCAGGGGGACTGGTCGGTGGTGAAGTCGGCCACCATGCCGCGCTCGACGCGGCGGGCGCTGCCGAAGCGCTGCTCGTAGTACGCCTTGCGGCGGAGCACCGTGCGGTGGATGAAGCGGTGCAGGCCGGGGACGAGGAACTTGAAGTTGCCAGGGTCGATGAAGGTCAGCAGACCGCGGTGGGGGGTGGTGAGGAGGAGCCGGCCGCCGGGGCGGAGGACGCGCGCCAGTTCAGCCAGCACCGCCCGCTCATCTGCGACGTGCTCGATCACCTCCATGATGATGACGGTGTCGAAGAAGCCGTCGGCGAAGGGCAGCGGCTCGCCGGGGACGATCGGCCGCACCTGGATGTCGCCGTGCGCGCCTGTGGTGCGGACGCGGTCGGGGTCGATGTCCGCGCCCCAGCGCTCGGTGCAGCGATCGGCGATGCGGCGGAGGAAGTCGCCTTCGCCGCAGCCGCAGTCGAGGACGCGGCCGAGGGGGAAGTTGAGCCAGGCGTCGGCGTAGTCGTACCAGAGCAGCGCCCGGCCGGGGTTCAGCGCGGCGATCGCCTCCGGGCTCGGCCTGTCGTACGGCGCGGGCATGCGGTGCAGCGGCGCTACCCGTGCTTCCGGGCGAAGTCGTGCATCAACTGGGCCAGCGCGTGGCAGCCTTCGAGGGGGAAGGCGTTGTAGACGGAGGCGCGCATGCCGCCGACGCTGCGGTGGCCCTTGAGGCCGCTCATCTTGTTCGCCTTGGACGCCTCAACGAGTTGCTTTTCCAGTTCCTCGCTCGGCAGGCGGAAGGTGATGTTCATCAGCGAGCGCGAGTCCTTCTCGGCATGGCCGCGGTAGAAGTTCGGGTGGGCGTCGATGGCGTCGTAGATGACTTTCGCCTTATCGCGGTTGCGCTTGTCGATCGCGGCGAGGCCGCCCTGCTGGATGGTCCACTTCATGACGAGGCCGAGGAGGTAGATGCCGAAGGTCGGCGGGGTGTTGTAGAGGCTCTTTTCCTTCGCCATCGTCTTCATGTTGAGCATGGTCGGCAGGGTGTCGGGGCTGCGCTCGAGCAGGTCGTTGCGGGCGATGATGAGCGTGACGCCGGACGGGCCGAGGTTCTTTTGTGCACCGCCGTAGAGGTAGGCGTACTTGCGCACGTCGATCGGCCGCGAGAGGGCGTCGGAGGAGAAATCGCAAATCAGCGGGGCGCCGCCGGCGTCGGGTTCGGTCGCCCACTGCGTGCCGTAGAGCGTGTTATTGCTGGTGTAGTGCACGTAGCAGGGTTTCCCGGACAGCCTGATTTCATCCGGGCGCGGGATGCGATTGAAGTTGGTGCTTTCGGTTGTGGCGGCGACGTGGGTCTGGCCGACCTTTTTCGCCTCGGCGAGAGCCTTCTTTGACCAGCCGCCGGTGAGGATGTAGTCGGCCGTCGCGCCCGGCGGGAGGAAGTTCATCGGCACGGCGGAGAATTGCAGGCTTGCCCCGCCCTGCACGAAGAAGACGCTGTAGTCGGCGGGGATGTCGAGCAGCTTTCGGATGTCCGCCTCGGTCCGCTCGATGATCTCGGTGAACTCCTTCGAGCGGTGGCTGATCTCGCAGATGCCCATGCCCAGTTCGCCGAGCGAGATGAGCCCTTCGCGTGCCTCTTCCAGCACCGGAAGCGGGAGCACGGCCGGCCCGGCGCTGAAGTTGAATATTCTCTGTACGCCCATGGTTCGTCCTTTCCGCAGAATCTACCGGCGGACGCCGCCCGCCGGCGCGCAGGCCCTCTATTTGCGATTGACGCAGTTGAGCACTTCGCCCGTCCGCTGGTAGTGGTCGACGATCCGGACGACCTCGGCCGCCACGGCGAGCTGCGCCTGGTCGGTCGAGGCGCCGATGTGGTGCGTGCCGTAGAAGTTCGGCACTTGCGCGATCGGGCCGGCGTATGTCGTGTCGTTGGCGCCCGGTTCGTCCTCGTAGACATCGAGCGCCGCCCATGCCAGTTTGCCGCTGCGCAGTGCCTCGATCAGTGCCGGCTGGTCGATGACCTCGCCGCGCGAGGTGTTGATCAGCACGGTGGTCGGCTTCATCAGCGCCAGCTTTTTCGCGTCGATCAGCCGCTTCGTGTCCGGCAGCAACGGCAGGTGCAGCGTGATGAAGTCGGCCTCGCGCAGCACGTCGTCCATGCTCCTGTATGCCAGCCCGTATTTGCTCTCGAACTCCGGCGCGCGGACCACGTCGGAGTAGATGACGTTCATCTCGAACGCGCGCGCGCGGACGGCGATCTCCTTGCCGATGACACCGAGGCCGACGATGCCGAGAGTTCGGCCCTTGAGGCCGCGCGCCTTGCCAAAGCCCTTCTTGTCCCACTTGCCCTGGCGCAGCGCGATGACGTTGTCCGGGATGCGGCGGTCGACGGCGAGCATGAGGCCCATCGCCAATTCCGCCACCGCGACGGCGTTTTTGCCGGGACAGTTCGTCACCCAGACGCCGCGCTGCGAGGCGGCGGCCACGTCGATGGTGTTGTATCCGGAGCCGGCGCGGATGATGACTTTCAATTCCGGACAGGCGTTGATGACCGCGGCAGAGACCTGCGTCGAGCGCACGACGAGAATCGCGGGTCGCGTGGCAGCGACGGCGTCGCGCAGTGCGTCGTCCTTGAGCCCGACCTGCACCATGACCTCGCAGCCGAGCGCCTTGAGCCCCTCGATCCCTTCGGTCTCAAACTTATCGGCGATCATGATTTTCATGGGTCATCCTCCTGCGGGCGGGAAAGTGTACCGCGCCGCCGCCCTGTTCACAGCACGTGCCGTGCCTGAAACCTGCGGAGGGACCCCGTTTTTGGGGGTTGCCAGGGCGGGTCCGGCGGTTTGCAGGGGGCTTGACGCCCCACCCCCGCAACGCGATGATGTTGGAGTAAACTGAAACTTTAGGCTAGCGGTGCGTTGTCGCTTTACTATAATGCGCCGTGTTTGATGCAGTGCGTCGGGCAGTCTGTTTCTGACACATCGAATCGGAGTAACTCGGATGGGAGCCACGGCCCGTTTCCTCGATCATCTTCAATCCACATTTGCCTCTTCAACCGAGGGCCTGATCGTGATGGGTCCGGATCGGCGCATCGTCTCGATGAATTCATTCTGCGCCGAGCTGCTCGGCGTGCGCGCTGACCCGCTGATCGGCACGACCTGTCCCGCGCGGGCGACCGGCCCGGATGCGAATCGCGCATCCGACTCAGCCTATCCGCCCAGCCTGGCGCCGACGGATGCGCTGTTCTCCGGTCAGACGCCGGTTGAGGCGCAGCGGGCGAAGATCCGGCGGCCCGACGGCTCGGAGGCGGTTGTGCTCGCGGCGTACGTGGCGGTGCAGTTGGACCCCAACGTCCCGGCGCACATTCTGGGCATCGTGCGGCCGGCCGAGCCCGCGGGTGATACGCCGATCTTCGAGCGCGAGTTCGCCCTGGGCGTCCTGTCCTCGACCGCCAAACCGCCGAATCTCGACAACATCCTCGAGTCGGTCGAGCGCGAAGCGATCCGCGCGGCGCTGCGGACGACGCGAGGGCGCCGGACGGACGCGGCCCAACTGCTGGGGATCTCGCGCAGCCGGCTGTATCGGCGGCTGGAACTGCTGGGGACGGATATTCCGTCGCGGCGGCGTTCCGAGAACATGTAGGCGTACGCGCGACGGTGAGTACGGCCATGCCGCTGCGGAAGGAGTCCGCGGGCGATCCGGAGATTGTGCTGGCGGACAATCTCGCGTGGCTGTCGGGGCTGCCGTCCGGCGGCGCCGATCTCATCTACCTCGATCCGCCGTCGTATTCGGGCCGCCGGCGCGGGCAATCCGGAAACGGTCATAGCTTCGACGACACCTGGCCCGGCGGGTTGGACGCCTATCTGGCGTTCCTTCGGCAGCGCCTCGAACAGTGCCGCCGCATCCTGCGGCGCAGCGGATCGCTTTACCTGCATCTCGACTGGCGCGCGGTGCACTACGCACGGGTGCTGTTGGACGAGGTCTTCGGCCGGCGGAATTTCCTCAACGAGATCATCTGGTCCTATCGAACGGGCGGCACGTCGCGCCGCTGGTTTCCGCGCAAGCACGACAACCTGCTGCTGTACGCGCGACAGGCCGGCGCGCACACGCTGCAGGTGCCGCGCGAGGGGGCGTACCGGACGGACGGGCTGAACTTCGACGCGGGGGGCCGGCCGTACAAGAGCACGCGCGCCGGCCGGTTGTACTTCGACCCGCGCGGGCCGCAGGTGACAGACGTGTGGGAGATCCCGTTTCTCTCGACGGTGTCGAAGGAACGCACGGGCTGGCCGACACAGAAGCCCGAGGCCCTGCTGCGGCGCATCATCGAGGCTTCGAGCAATCCGGGCGACCTGGTCATCGATCCGTTCTGCGGCAGCGGTACGACGCTGGCGGCGGCGCAGGCACTGGGGCGGCGCTGGCTCGGCTGCGACAACAACGAGGCGGCGGTGGTCCTGGCGCGGGCCCGATTGTCCGATGCGTGCCTGTTCACCAGATGAGGCGGGTCGTGTCGAACACCGGGCCATCCTGACAGCAAAGCAGGAAGCGCCACCCCTCGGGGTCCGCGGCGTCGTGCACTTTGACGGCGCAGGACTGGCAGGTGCCCATGCCGCAGGCCATCGGCGATTCGAGACTGGCCTGACAGGGGAGTCCCCATTCGGCGGCGAGGTTTGCGGCCGCGCGCATCATCGGCGTCGGGCCGCAGACGAACATCGCGGCGCCATCGAGATCGGGCGACTCGGCCAGGCGCCAGGCGCGCAGCGCGTCGACGACCGTGCCGTGCCAGCCGCACGTGCCGTCGTCGGTGGCGAGTACAACGGCGGTATCGGAGGCGGCCCACTCGGCGACGTTGTTCAGCGGCGCCGGGTGCGCGGCGGTAGTGGATGATCCCGGCGGCAGCGTCGCCGGCAGCAGGTTGCGCGAGCGCGCGCCCCAGAACGCCAGCCGCGCGATTCCCCGCGCGCGGAGCACGTCGGCGAGCATGAGGAGCGGCGGATGGCCGACGCCACCCGCGACGAGGAGCGCAAGCCGGCAGCGCGGGTCCACGGTGAAAGCGTTTCCCAGCGGACCGAGGATGCTCACCGGATCGCCGGTGTGCAGGCGGGAGAGCCAGGCGGTGCCGGC
>CAZNDQ010000009.1:7079-11591 GCA_964571825.1 uncultured Planctomycetales bacterium
ACACACGGAAGATGATGTCGATGATTGTCTCGTGGGGGCCGGGTTCGACAGCGGCGACGCTGAACGCGCGACGCAGCAGCGGGGCGTCATCGCGCGCGGAGGCGTCGGGATCGAATCGCGGGTCGCGGCAGAGAATCTGAACGAACTGGCCGGGAAGCACGGCGAAGGGCTGGTCGAGTCGCAGGCGCAGGGCGAAGTGCTCGTCACACAGCGGCCGGACGAACCGCACGCTCGTGAGCGCAATGCGCGGATGTCCGGCGTCGCGCGCACCTGAGTTGAGGAGGGACGGTTCGCTCATTGGTCGGCAAAAAAAACTTCCGGGAGAAGCGAATGCTCATCCCGGAAGTGCGCCACGGCTAAAGCAGCCGTATCTTTGAGCGATTGCTCGCATTGCTCACAAGGTTTCCTGACGGCGCGAGCGATCCTAGCAGAAAGAAATGGGGGTGTCAACGAACGGGGGACGATTGGGGCGGATTTTTTCGCAATCCGCTAACCTTATGTTTTGCATGAGGTTATGGATGTCGGCGAAGGTGGCCGAGCCGGTGATGGACGCTCATGGGCGAGCGGGCGGCGGAGAGGCGGCTTGCACCGTTTTGGGGCATTTCACCCACTTCTCGGACGTTCTGATCGGGGTTCCATGCGATTGATTCGGTGGGCAAAAACACCGGCGTTTCTCACGTCCGACGGGAAATGCAACAACACGGGTCGCTGCATTTCGGCACGGGTGAGATGCGTCCGGAATCGGTCCACAGCGCGCTCATTGCGGCGCCGTCAGTTGACCGAGAAACTCGACCTTGGCCGAGCCTTCAACGCGCAGGGCGGCGTCGGGATCGAAGATCCTCACTTTGAGCTGGACGGTGGCCTTGGCGTAGTCCGCCTGGGGGTCGATCCAAAGCACCTTGCCCTGGTAGCTTCGCGTGCGGTCCGATTCGGGGATGATGCGGCAGGGCATGTCGGTCGAGAGGCGATGCAGGTCCTGCTCGTTGATGTCGACCTCGACGCGGAGCTTGCTCATGTCGGCGATGACGCAGAGGCGGGCGTTGGCGTTGGCACCGCGCCCGCCCTCAGCCGCGACGAAGTCGCCGACCTCGACGTTGCGTTCGAGGATGACGCCGGAGATGGGCGCGCGGACGGTGCAGTCGTCGTAGCGCTGCTGTGCCTGCTGGAGCAGGGCGCGGTCGGCCTCGAGTTGCGCGCGGTTCGCATCATAGGCGAATTTCGCGCGCTGGAACTCGTGATCGGGCGCGGTGGTCGCTTCGAAGAGACGTCGGACTCGATTAAACTCCCACTCGGCGGAGGCGAGGTTGGCTTCGGCGCGGGCGACGTTGGCCTTTGCCTGCGCGAGGAACGCGGCATAGATCACGTCTTCGACGAGTGCAATGACCTGACCGGCTTCGACCTTGTCGCCCTGTTCGAAGTCGACGCGGACGATCTGGCCCGACACTTTCGTGGAGACGTTGACGAGGTGGTCGGAGACAATTTTTCCGGTGGCGATGAGGACGGTTTCGCGCGGGGCGTTGGCTTCGGCGGGTTTCACCGCCGGCAGCGGCGTCGGTGCGATGTCGGGTGAACCGGCGCTTGCGTCTGGGCGATTGGTTGCGGCCGCGCTGGTCGGCGGGTGGATGCGCGCTGCCGGCGTGTCGGCGCCGGCGGACGGCGACTTGGCCGCGGGTGCGGGGCGGACGGCGGCGGGCAGCGGCAGGGCGGTGAGTTTGGCGTGCCCGAACCAGACGGCGGCGATGCCGGCGATCGCGCCGGCGACAAAGAGCATCAGGGCGGCCGGGACGGTGAGCCGCGGCCCGGCTGAGGCGCGCTCCGGCCGCTGATCCGCGTGGATCGTCAGCGACTTGAGCCGGCTGCCGAGGTCCTGCACGTCCGACATGCTCCTTATTGTATCGGTCAATGGGGCGGGGAGCGCGTGCTCGCACGGGAAATGGCTGTGAATCCGCTGTCCGGGCGGGCTCCGCCGGCGTCGTGTGATCTCATCCTTCGCGGAGGGCGGTGGTGATCCGGAGTCGGGCGGCGCGGAGCGCGGGGAAGAGCGCGCCGAGGACGCCGATGGCGGCGGCAGCGAGGATGGAGACCGCAATCGTCTGCGGCGAGACGTAGAACTTGAAGGCGACGGTGGTGAAGCCGGCACTCATCATGTCCTGCGATCTGCCGCTGAGGGTCAGTGCGGCGGCGGTGCCGAGCAGGCCGGCGAACAGCGCGAGCAGCAGCGCTTCGGTGAGCAGGGCGAACAGGATGCTGCGCGGGCGGAAACCGATGGCGCGGAGCATGGCCACCTCGCGTGTGCGGTGGGCGATCATGGCGTACATGGTGTTGGCGACGGCGAAAGCGGCGCCGGTGCCCATGAAGAGGATGAGCGAGAAGGTGATGGCGATGAGCCACTTGCCGTTGATGTTGAGGTCGGCGTAGTACTGCTGCTCGTCCTTGGCGGTGAGGCGGATGGTGGGGCCCTGGACGGTGTCGATGACCTGCTGCTTCTGGGCGGGGTCGGCGACGCGGAGATAGACGCTGCTGGGTGCGGTGCGGCGATGGACGTTGGCGATGTTGCTGCGGTAGCCCCAGATTTCGCTCTCGAAGGGGCCGCCGGCCGCTTCAAAGATGCCGACAATCGTAAACAGGTCGTTCTGCTGAAAGCCCAGCGGGATCTGTGCGCCGACGGCCAGGCCGTTGAATCGCTCGGCGGCGGCCTTGCCGACGATGACCTCGTAATTGCCGGTGTTGAAGGTGCGGCCCTCGACGATCTTCACCTGCGGATGCACTTTGAGGGCGATGGGGTCGACGCCGCGGACGGCGACGTTGGCGAGCACGTCTTCGGCCCCGCCGCGGCGCGAGAGCGACGTCTGCACCATGATCTCGGGGCTGGCGTAGACTTCGTTGCCGTCGCGGCGGAGCTGCGTGAGCGCCGTGAGCAGGTTGAACTCGTCGGGGGTGATCATGCTGTTCGTCTCGGCGGTGGCGCCTTGCTTGAGCGCGACGACCACGTCGGGTTGGGCGGCGACGGTCAGCGCGCGCTGGACGCCGTCGGCGAAGGCGAGGAGCCCGGCGAAGACGGCGATGATGGCGGCGATGCAGAGGACCGTCAGTCCGACGGCGAGGCGACGGTGGAGCAGGTTGCGGATGCTGTAGTTGAGGGGCAGGGCCACGATCGATCTCCGTCAGACGGCGCTGCGCAGGGCGGTCGCGACGCGGATGCGCAGCGCGCCGATCGCCGGGCCGATCCCGGCGAGGATGCCGATGAGCAGGGCAATAAAGATCCCGTCGAGCAGGGCGGCCGTGGGGACGGTCATGCCGCGGATCGGCCCGACCGAGATCGGATTGACCCGGGTGAACAGGTAGAGCGGCAGGCAGCCGATGAGCACGGCCATCAGGGTGATGAACAGGCTCTCGCCGAGCAGCATGCCGAGCACGAAACGCGGGCGGAAGCCCAGCGCGCGGAAGACGGCCAGCTCGCTCGTGCGCTCGCGGAAGGAGAGGCTCATCGTGTTGAGGCTGACCATGATGACGACGAAGACGACGAAGCTGCCGATGATCTTGATGAGCAGGGGGATGTTGCCCTCCTGCTGGACGAAGGACTCGAAAAAGGCGGCCTCGGACTGCGTCTTGGTCTGGTCGGGGTCGTAGCGGAAGAGTTCGTCGATCTGCTGCGAGAGCGGGCCGAGGTCGTCGAGGCGGTTGCACTTGACCCAGAAGACGTTGGCGAAGCCGACGGGGGCGCCGACCTGCTTGTACGACTCCTCCAGATAGTCGAGGGCAAAGAGGAACTTTTCCTCGAGTTCGCCGCCGCCGATGTGGACGACCTTGAACTCGAGTTCGGCGTAGGGGGGGACGGTGCTCTGGAGCACGACGCGCTGTCCGATCTGCCAGCCGCGCTCGTTGGCGATGAGATTGCCGAGAATGGCGGCGTTGCGGGTTTCGCGCCAGGCCCGCTCGGTCTCGGGTGTCAGCTTGAACTCGGGATAGCAGACGGCGAAGGTCTCGCGGTCGACGGCGAGTGAGGTGGTCGGGTATTGCTCGCCGGGGACGCTGCCGCCGAACCAGCGCATGGCGGAGACGGCGCGGATGCGGTCGCCGGCCGGGTCGAGGGCGAGGATGCGTCGCGCGTGGGCGAGAGGCAGGCCGTTGATGATCGAGACACGGTGGGTGACGGCCAGGCGCAATTCGCTCGCGCGAATGTGCGCCATGCGGGTCAGCCCGTCCTGCACGGCCATGATCACCGTGAAGATCATCAGGGGGAAGGTCACGGCGACGATGGTGAGGATGGTCCGCAGGCGGTTGCGGAAGATGTTCTTGCGGACGAGGGTGAAGGTGGTCATCGCGCGCGAACCTCAGGCGACGGAAACGGCTCGGTTGGTGGTGGTGCGTTCGAGTTCGCCCTTTTCCAGGCGGTGGATGCCGTGGGCATGCTCGGCGGCATGGGGATCGTGCGTGACGATGATGATTGTCTTGCGCATGTCGCGGTTGAGCAGCTCGAGCAGGCGGAGGATCTCCTGGGCGTTGGCGGCG
>CAZNDQ010000009.1:11601-22479 GCA_964571825.1 uncultured Planctomycetales bacterium
CGAGGTCGCCGGTGGGTTCGTCGGCGGGGATGAGGGCGGGGTCGGTGACGATGGCGCGGGCGATGGCGACGCGCTGCTGCTGGCCGCCGGAGAGCTGAGCGGGCTTGTGGTCAGCGCGGTCGGAGAGGCCGACGACGTCGAGGGCGGTGGCGACGCGGCGGCGGCGCTCGGCGCGGGAGAGGCGAAAGAGCATCAGAGGCAGCTCGATGTTCTGGGCGGCGGTCAGCACCGGCACGAGGTGATAGAGCTGGAAGATGAAGCCGACGTGGCGGCTGCGCCAAGTCGTCAGCGCGGCGGGGCTCATGCGATCGAGGCGGTCGTCGCCGACGCGGATTTCGCCGGAGGTGGGCGAGTCGAGACCGCCAAGGAGGTTGAGCAGGGTGGTCTTGCCGGAGCCGCTCGGGCCCATCAGCGCGACGAACTCGCCGGCTTCGACGTCGAGCGAGAGCCGGTGCAGGACGTTGATCTCGATGCGCTGCTTGTGGAAGACCTTGGTGACGTTGCGCAGTTCGATGAAGGCCATCGCGAGTCCCCGTGGCGGCCGCGTTTGTCGGCCGGACCGCGGATTCTAGCAGAAGCGCGGCGGGTTGACAGTCGTTTCCAGGGGATCAGATGTCGTCGGTGTCGATGAGCGCGGGCGCGGCAGCGACGGGAGTACGATGCGAGTCGATGCCGAGGAGCGCCAGCGTGTCGCGTTCGACGATGCGGCGCAGCTTCTCGCGCGGGAGCGTGGGCAGGCTCGTGCCGTGGCAGATGTGGTTGATGCTGTAGAGCGACTCGATGCAGGCGGCCGCGTGGTTGTAGGGGAAGGCGCTGCCGAAGAGCAGCTTGTCGATGACGCCGAACTGATAGGCGGTCAGCAGGGCGTTGTAGGCCTGCCACGGGCGCAGCAGCAGCCCGCTGATGTCGGCGTAGACGTTGGCGTGCTTGCCGATGAGGACGATCGTCTCGTCGACCCAGGGGTAGCCGAGGTGGGCGACGATGATCTTGAGGTCGGGGAAGTCGCGGGCGACGTCATCGAGCAGGGCGGGGCGGGCGTACTCCATCTTGCTGGCGGGGCAGAAGTAGAGCCCCTGATGGAAGAGGATGGGCAGGCCGAGCCGCGCGGCCTGCTGATAGATCTTGAGCGCGTGGGAGTGCATGGGATGGAAGTCCTGCGCGGCCGGGGCGATGGTCAGGCCCTTCATGCCGAGGTCGTTTCGCGCGCGGAGGATTTCGTCGAGGGCTTCGTCGGGCTCGGCCGGGTCGATGCCGGCGAAGCCGATGAGCTTGTCGGGGTTCTGGCGGACATATCCGTTGACGAGATCGTTGGGGATGTGCGCGTCGAGGTAATGGCTGCGGAAGCCCATGACGACGGCGAAGTCGACCGGCTCGCAGGCGACGAGGTGGCGCTCGGGTCCGGCGTCGGGGATGGGCGAGTGGCCGCTGGCGGAATGGTAGAGCGGGCGGCGCGCGGCGATCCGGGCGGCGATGTCTCCGCCGAGCTGCTGCGGGTCTTCCCAGATGTGGGTGTGGATGTCGACGATCATAGGCTGGCACGGGATTCTAACGGCGATTCACATGCGTCTCAAGCAGTCGAAGTACGGCGCAGGCAGGATGGGATGGGCAGGCGCGATTCGGTCTTCGGTGAAGGCATCGCCGGCAATGTGCGCAGAAGTCTACTCAATCCTACTCGACGGAGCGCCGGCTGTTGGGAAGGGGGCGGTTTCTGTTGGGCCGACGAAGGGGACGATCGCTTAGGAACCGTCGGGCGATCTCAAACGGAATTACGCGCGTGCCGACCGTCGTGGGCAGATCGGGACGACTGCACGACATGCCGATTGACAGTCGCAGGCTCTGGTCGGGCATGGTCTGGGTTTCACTCATTGGAATCACCTGTTTGCGTCTGAAGTTGGACCAGAAGCAGCCGCCGCTCCATGAGCAATTCGTTTCCGCAGTTCATCTTTAGACGGTATTCACCGGGCGCCGGAAACTCGATGTTGGAGAACTGCAAGGCCATTTCCAGGTTCGCCCGCGGGTCCGAGAAATTCACCTCGGCCTCCGCCTCTGCAAGTATATGCTCTTCATCCGCGGAAACAAAGCACAATTGCAGTTGAGTCTTGCCGCGTCCGTCCGTCAGCACCGAATAGACAACCAGTTGGGGGTGTCTGGAGGGGAAGGTCGCAGAACCGATGGTGGAGAACGTTCCGAGCAGGAAGAACTTTCCGGTCCCCGGGTCTCGCCAAACGGCGTCGCAGATGATCATGGCGAGCACATATGGTGACTAAATGGGCTGGGTCATAGGCAGATTCTGCCGGGTGCGGTGCTCGCCAGTCAACTACGGGTAGAACCTGCCCATCATGCGCGGGAAGGGGATGGTTTCGCGGATGTGTTTGAGGCCGCAGAGCCAGGCGACGGTGCGTTCGACGCCGAGTCCGAAGCCGCCGTGGGGGACGCTGCCCCAGCGGCGCAGATCGAAATACCACTCGTAGTCAGCAGGGCTCAGGCCTTCTTCGTGGACGCGCTGCTGCAGCGCGGCCAGGTCGTCCTCGCGCTGCGAGCCGCCGATGATCTCACCATAGCCCTCGGGGGCGAGCAGGTCGACGTTGTTGCAGCGCGTGGGGTCCTGGTCGTTGCGCTTCATGTAGAAGGCCTTGCAGGCGCGCGGGTAGTGGGTGACGAAGACGGGCCGATCGTGCAGCCGGCTGATGATCGTCTCGTCGCTGCCGCCGAGGTCGCCGCCGGGATCGAAGTTTGCGGCGAGTTCCATGTGGTGCGGGATGTTCTGCACGTCGACTTCGAGGTCGGCAAGTTCCTCGCGCAGGTCGTGCACTTCGGCGACGAGCTTGTCGCGCTCCCACTGCTTGACGCCGGCGCTCTTTTCCTTCTCCTCTTTTTCGGTGATGAGCCGCCGGACCTCGTTGAGGCGCGCGGTCTTGGCGGCGAGGTCGCGCTGGAGCAGGTCGCGCGCCTGCGGGCCGTGGAGGATGTCGGCGACCTCGGCATGCGCGAGGCGGAAGAAGGGCTTCCTGATCTTTTCCAGCGCGGCGATGTCGCGCCCAAGGAACTCGAGGTCGGCGCGGTGCTCGCGCAGGATGCGCTCGACGATCGAGCAGATGAAGTCCTCCGCGACGGCAATGACGGCGTCGAGGTCGGCGTAGGCGATCTCGGGCTCGACCATCCAGAACTCGGTGAGGTGGCGGCGCGTCTTGCTCTTTTCGGCGCGGAAGGTGGGGCCGAAGCAGTAGACCTTGCCGAAGGCCATACAGGCGGCCTCGACGTAGAGCTGGCCGGTCTGGGCGAGGTAGACGGGCTCGCCGAAGTAGTCGACCTGAAAGAGCGTCTGGGCGCCCTCGCCGGCGGCCGGGGCGAAGATCGGCGTGTCGATGAGCGTGTAGCCGTGGCGGTTGAAGTAGCCGCGGATTTCGTCGATGAGCGTGTGCCGCACGCGGAGGATGTGCCACTGCCGCCGAGAGCGGAAGTGCAGGTGGCGGTGTTTCATCAGGAACTCGATGCCGTGCGGCTTGAGCGTGATGGGGTAGCCGTGCTCGGCCTGGAGGACTGCGAGCCCGGTGACGGCGAGTTCGTGGCCGCCCGGGGCGCGCGGCTCAGCGCGGACGAGGCCGGTGACGCGGAGTGAGGCTTCCTGCGGCAGTCGCTTGGCGTCCTCGAAGAACGGCTCGCACTGGTCGTTGCGCTCGACGACGCACTGGCAGAGGCCGGTGCCGTCGCGGACGACGAGGAAGACGAGCTTGCCGGAGCTGCGCGAGTTGTAGAGCCAGCCCTGAAGGGTGACCTCGCGGCCGACGTGGTCGCAGAGACGGTCGATGGTGGCGATCGTGGTCATCGGGGGGCAGAGTGTAGCGGAGAGGCGGCGAAAGCGGCAAATGGGCGACAACATGCCGTCCACGAGGGGCCTGTTCGGCGCGCGAACACCCCAGCCATGTTTTCGGTCCCAAGGTAAGAGATGATGCAGCAGTCTCTGGGGATGCCTTTTCGGGCGAAGTGTGATATGCTTATGGCGCAACGTGTGCTGTGGTGCTGATGTCCGGCACGGAGGTATGGTGTGACGATTCAGATCCGATTATCCGCGGAGTCTGAGGCCCGACTTCTCGCCCGGGCGGCGGCTGAGGGCAGGGACCCGGCCGAGATCGCGCAGCAGGCGGTGGAGGAGAAACTGCGCGAGGGAATCGGGGCGCACCAGGGAGCGTCGAACGAGGCGCGCTCGACCTCGTGGCGGAAGTTTGTCGAGAACATGCGGGAATGGACGGCGCAATTGCCATCAGGACATGTCGTCGATGACAGCCGCGACGGAATCTACGCAGGCCGCGGTGAATGAGAGTTCTCATTGACACCAACGTCCTGACGCGCGCGGCGCAGGTTGGTCACGCACATCATCAGGCTGCGGTCCAGTGTGTTCTGCGCCTGAATGAACGGCAGGTCGTACTCTGCCTTGCACCGCAGAATCTCTATGAGTCTTGGGTTGTCTGTACGCGTCCATTCGGCGAGAACGGTCTCGGGATGTCCGTCGAGGAAACGGCGCGACGTATTGCCGAGCTGGGTGCAGCGTTTGAGTTGCTAGATGAGACACCGGCGTTTCGTCCGGCCTGGGAGGCACTGGTCGTCCGCCATGAAGTGCGCGGAAAGGCCGCGCACGATGCTCGGCTTGTGACCGCGATGAACGTGCACGGACTCGAGGTCATCGTGACATTCGACAAACAACATTTCGCGCGCTACCCCGGCATATTGGCCATGACACCTGACGACGCACAGTCGTCGGCGATTCTCGGCACGCCCAGCGATTAGCCGCAATGTACCGCCGCAGGGCTTGCCGTGAGAATCGTCAGTGATAGCGATTCTTGAGGCCGTTGCCTGCGGGGGCGAGGGGCTGGTGGGTGAGTTCGACGATGGGTTCAACGCGCCCGCCCTTCATTTCATGGAGATGGCGATACTCGGTGTTGGAGTGGCAGAGCGACTCGACGATGTGGCGGCGGATAAGCTGCATCAGCGCGGGCGAGGGCTCGGATTCCGGGCGGATGCGGAGGCGCAGACCGAGTTCCTGCTCGGCGTCTGCGGTGAACGTCGTGGACAGCCGGAACTCACCCGTATGCAGTCCGGCGACGCGGGCGCTGCAAAGCGCATGGTGCACGTCCTCGGTGTAGATGTTGACGCCGTAGATGGTGGTGGTGCCGTCGCTGCGGCCGCTGACGTAGAACAACGGCAGCGGATAGAGCGTCTGCGGCGGCCAGCCGGCGTCGCGCAACAACTGTTTCGGACAATAACCGTGGTCGTGCAGGATCGCGGCGAACTCGGGATAAGAGTAGGCACCGCCGCGGTCGTGAATGTTATAGCGGACCAGCGGCATCGCACTGATGCAGGTGAAGACGAGTTCGCCGTCGACGCTCTCGACGTAGTAGCGCGTGGGGTCGTATTGGAAGACGCTCGGCGGCGCGACCTGGCCGCCGAAGAGCGCGCGGCAGAGGCGGGAGTCCTCGGCGGCGAGTCGGCGCACGAGCAGCGAAAACACGGTCTCGCCGCCGGCGCTGATGCCCGTATCGGCGCTGCCGTAGGCGGAGAGGATGCGGGACGCGGCGCGGTGTCCAACGTGGGTGAAGCCGAGGCGGCGCGCCATGTACGTTCGCCAGTTCTCCGGAAAGCCCTCGCCGCCGCTGAAGAGGTGGACGCGGTGGCGCGGCCAGTCGAGGCCGCGGGCGGCGCCGCGGTCGATCAGATCTTTGAGGAACGGCGGGTAGCCGGCAATGACGGTCTGCGGGTAAAGCGGGAGAAAGTGTTCGAGGATTTCGATCGTCTCGTCGAGGCGGATGCCGGGGGAGACGACGGTCATCTTCAGCCGGCGGGCCGCCGCGAGCTGGCGCGCGTTGCGCGCGAACGTCTCGCCCGTCACCCATGTGCCCTGCGACCAGGTGACGACAACGAGCGTCGGCACACGGTGCGCGTCGAACAGGTCGCGGAAGAGCAACTCGGTGTGATCGCGGAGTTGGGCATCCTCGCCCGGACTGCGGAGCCAAAAGCAGGGTGCGCCGGAATGGCCGCTGCTGCGTTCGAGGGTGTACTTGTCCTCGATTCGGCCGCCGCGACAGAGCTGCGCGATCGGATACTGCTTCTGATAGGTGTGCTTGTCGCAGAGCGGCACGAGCGCGCGAAAGTCGTCGATTGTCCAGACACGCCGCGGGTTGACGCCCATCCGCGCCAGGAAATCCTGATAGGCGGGCACGGCACCGGCCGCGTGGCGAAACACACGCAGCGCCGTCCAGTACTCGACGCGGCGGATGATCTCCGGCGGCAGGAAGGCCATCAGCGTGCGGGAGATATGCCGGTTCATGTGGCCGATCCCGCCAGTTCACTCACGGCCGCATCGAATCGACTCAGGCCCTCGCGGAGCAGCTCCGGCTCGACGGCAAAGCCGAGGCGGATGTGCCCGGGGAGTTGAAAAAAGCTCCCGGGGACGACGAGCGTGTCGTGCCAGCGAACGAGGTGGTCGACGAACGGCGCCGCATTGAGGCCGTCCGGCAGGCGAATGAGCACGAATACTGCGCCGTCGTTTCCGGTGCAGCGCAGGTGCGGGCGGCGTTCGAGCCATTCGTGCAGGATGGGCCACGCGGCCGCATGGATTTTGCGGCTGCGCTGTTCCAGGCGCGCGATATTCGACAGGGCGCGCGCGCCGAGGTTCATCGAAGTCGAGGCGTTGTTGACCATCAGGTAGTCGCAGGCGTTGCGGGCGCGCTCGGCCACCTGCGGCGAGCCGATCAGCCAGCCGGCGCGGACGGGTCCGAGGCCATAGACTTTGGTCAGCGAGTTGGTGACGGTGATGTGGGGGCCGAGCGTGGCGGCCGTGTGCAGGGGTGCGCGACCCGCCAGGTACGCGGCGTCGAGATACACCTCGTCGATGATCAGCGCGGCGCCGTAGCGCAATGTCAGATTAACCAGCGCTTGGCGGTCGCTTTCACTCAGCCGCAGTCCCGAGGGATTGTGCAGGTCGCTGACCATTACCGCCCGCGCGCCAGCGCGTAGCCCGACCTCGACCTGTTGCAGGTCCGGCGCGTAACGTGCGTCTTCGCGGCGGTCGAACGTGCGGACGCACCCTCCAAAAAACTCGACCGCCCGCGGCAGGCACTCGTATGTGGGCAACTCGACCAGCACTGTATCGCCGCGCTCGATGTTCGCCGCCACGGCGACGAAATTCGCCATGCTCGTTCCGGGCAGCGGCACGACGCCGGCCGGGTCTACGCTGTAGCGTGCGGCGATGGCCTCGATCAGCCGTGGGTCGCCATACGGCCCCCGCACGCCGTTGCCGAGGTCCTCCGGCTGCGCGCCGTAGTCTTCCGGCACGACATCGGGCACGCCGCTGACGGCGAGGTTGTAGGTGGCGGCCGGGCGGTTCTTCGCCCAGTACATGTATTCAATGCGAGGGATGTTCATTGAGACCCGCCGGTGCGCCCTGCGGCGACGCGAACCGGCCCGTTCATCCGACGCGGACGACGATCGCCTTCGGGCTTGTGGGGCAGTATAGCTGGCAGACGCCGCATCCGGTACAGCCGTCCTCCAGCACCTCGACAATGCCCTCGGGGCTGATCCGCAGCGCGGTCTGGCCGATCGGACAGCGGTCGACGCAGATCGTGCAGTCCTGGCCGCGCATTCGCAGGCAGCGCAGATGCCGCACCTCGGCCAGGCCCATGCGGATTTGCGACGGATGCAGGAGCAACTGCAGAGCACCGCTGGGGCAGACGGTGGTGCAGGCGATGTCGGTGCAGATGACGCAGGCGGCGACATTGGGGTCAATGAAAGGCGTGCCATCGACCTGCTCGTGCGGGCTGCGCAGCGGGCGAATCGCGTCGGCCGGGCAGACGTCGATACACTTGTGGCAGCGGCGGCAGGTGTGGATGAACTCGGGCTCGGGCAGCGCGCCCGGCGGCCGCAGGACGGTGCGCAGGCCGGGCATGGCGAGCCGCTCCTCGATGAACTCCGAGAGCGGCGAGAGCGCGCGGCGCAGCGTGCGGCGAAAGAAGTGGCGCCGGTCGTGGGCGCCGGCGTCGTCGGGAGTCTGCTGCGGATTCATGTGCGGCCGTCCTGCCGATAATCCTGTTTCGAGGCCCGGTCCATCCGTGTGTGCGGTGCGGAGATTGCCGGAGGCGATGCGTCAACGTCTGTTGCCGTGTTCGCGCCGCACAGGGGATTGTATGCCGGAGAGGCGATGCTGCGAACTCTGCTCATGCTGGCCTGCGTCACGCTGATCGGCGGGCTGACCCCGGTCATGGCCAAGGTGGCGCTGCAGGAGATTCCACCGCTGACGCTCGCGTCCTATCGCTTCGCCATCGCCGGGGTGCTGCTGTTCATCGTCGTCAAGCTGCGGCGCGGGTTGCCGCGGTTCGCGCGGGGCGACTGGTGGCGGCTGGTGCTGCTGGCCTCCGTGATGGTGCCGGTAAATCAGATCGGCTTTCTCATTGGTCTGCGCTACACGCGCGCGACGCACGCCGGGCTGCTCTTCGCCCTCTCGCCGATCCTGATGTTCTGGGGCAGCCTGCTGCTGCGGCAGGCGGGGTTTCGGGTGCGAATGCTGGCCGCGTCCGCGCTGGCCTTCGCCGGTGCCGGAGTGGTCATCGCCCTGACGGGTCGTGGCGGCTCGGCCCCGATGCCGCACATGGTCCGCGGCGACGCGCTCGTCCTGCTCGCCGTGCTGAGTTGGACGGCTTTTGCGCTGCTCAGTCAGCCGCTCGTGCGCCGGTACGGCCCGCTGCGCACGCTGATGACGGTGACCCTGGTCGGGGCGCTGATGATGTTGCCGCTGACAGTGCTCGACGCGGGCCGGATGCATTTCGAGGAGTTGACGTGGCGCGGCGTCGGCGGCCTGCTCTACATGGCCGTCATGGCGTCGTTCGCCGGGATGCTGCTGTGGGGTCTGGCGATCGTGAAGATCGATGCGCCGCGTGTGGCAGTGGTGACGAACCTGACGCCGGTGGTGACGGTCGTGTTCGGGCACCTGCTGCTGGACGAGCCGCTCTCGCGCTGGATTCTCGTCGGCGCAGCGCTGATCCTCGGGGGCATCTACCTGGCGATCGGTCCGGCGACGGGTCGGCCGCGCGGCGAAACGACCGGCACGGCGGATGCGCCCGCTTCGGGGGCCGAAACCGCTCAGCCGTGATAGAACACTTCGCGCGCGATCTTCCCGTCGCGCCACGTCTGCAGCGCCACCTGTCGCTGGACGACGCGTTGTCCGCCGTGCGGGGTGAACTCGAGCGTCCACTCGACCGCGGCGCGGTCACCGTCGACGAGCACGGCGCCGACCGCGGCACGGTGAAACTCGACGCCGCCGACAAACTGCTCCTCGTAATGGCGGTTGACGGCTTTGCCCGCGCGTTCGTCGCGGCCGTTCTCGCTCATCACCACGTCGTCGGCATAGTAGCGGTCAAAGGTTTCGAGGATGCGGCCGGCGAGAATGCCGTCGATCACCGCCTGAACGTGCGCGCGGATGCTCATGTCGTGCTCCGGGTTTTCGGGGAGGTTTGGGGCGAGTGCATCGACCGGCCGGCCCGGGCGGGTCTCGCCGCTAGAGGCAATATAGGACGATACATCACCTTTTTCGCGGCTGAAAACGCGGATTCTGGCGCCGCGTGCGGCGATGTCGGCGCCGGCCGGGCGCCTCAAGTGTGCTGCGGGCGCGGCCGATAATCACCGGGTGCAGTGCTCCGGGCTCGCTTTGGGCCGCCGAGCGAACTGCGCGCCGATCCTGACGCCGAACCGGCAAGTGCGAGGGGTTGATGGGACCAGCCAGACCACCGGACGCAGTCAACGAAGCGGAATTCCTGGGTGGCCCGCCGGGTGTGCGGCCGGTGCGCAAGCCGCCGGCGCGGACCGCTGCGGATGATTCGTCCGGCCGGCAGGCAGTACGGCCGGCAGAGCGCGTCGAAGCGGAGCGGCCGCGCGCGACGGAGCGGCGGCTGGGGCTGATCATCTGCGCCGGGATGCCGCGCGCGGGATCGACGCTGCAATACAACATCGTGCGGCTGCTGGCGGAGCGCTATCTGGGCGCGCGGGCGGGGGGGTGGTACGCGGACTTCGAGTCGTTTGCCGCGGCGCACCCCGAATACAGCGACATTCCCCTGGCGCGGCAGGGCGGCGAAGTGCAACGGCCGCCGCTGGTGATCAAGCTGCACGGCTTCGATGTACGGTTTGCGGCGCTGGTCGAGCCGCCGGCCTGCGGCCACGTCTTCCATATCTATCGCGATCTGCGCGATGCGCTGATTTCGTACGCACGTCTGTTCAGTCACACGGTAACGCACATCATCGAAGTGTCCGCGGCGCGATGGGTGGAGCTGAGTGAGCAATGGACAAGCCTGCGAAATGTGACGGTCTCTCGCTACGAGGAGGTGTCCCGCGACCCGTCGGCGGAGGTGCGCCGCTGCGCAATGGCGCTTGGAATCGGGGTGGCTGACACGGATGTCAGGGAGATTGTCGAGACCTGTTCCAGGGAGCGCATGCGGAAGCGGTCCTCCGCGGTCGGCCCGAGCGCGGGCGAGCGTGATCGAGAGTTCCTCGTCCTGGCCAACCACGTGGCCGACGGGCGCTGGGGTCAGTGGCAGCGCGACATGTCGCCTGCACAGCGCAGTCGTGTCTGGTATCTTGCTGGGCCGTGGCTGGAGAGGCATGGGTATCCGCGAAGTGAATCCCACAGCGGGGTGGCGTCAGCGGCGGATCACATCCGGTCGGTCAGCGATGATCAAACCGGGGGTGTACCGCTCCTGCGCGCCAGCGACGATCCGCTGGTACGCGCACTGTGCGAAGCGGTCGAGGGGCAGTTGCGGGAAAACGACGCGGCGAAGGACGATTCTCGCCTGCGCGCCCAAGTGTTCTACGGCGAGACAATTGAGGTCCTCCCCGACG